>CAZJBP010000016.1:0-29838 GCA_964544115.1 uncultured Victivallales bacterium
GAGCGCCTCAAGCTCGAACGCGAACGTCTCCGCCTCGGACTGGATCGCTGACCCCAAAATCCGACCAGATCAAACCAAATCAAACCCACGCAGGTCCAGGATGGTGAGGAGTTCAAGGATCGCCAGTAATTAGACATTGTGTTCTTCGCTGAAGTATGTAACTATCTTGGATGTAATATATAACGCACACATCTGATCGCCATTGAGATCGCCACATGAGCGTATCAACTTCTGCCTTCAACGCGGCCGCCGCGATGGCGCCCATGCTCCTCGAACAGGGCCTTCCGGCACTGGATGAGCTGAGCCGGAGCATCTTTATCGAATCGGGCGCGCTCTCTTCCGCGCTGCCGGCCGAGATCACCCGTCAAGCCGTCGCCCGACTGGTGCGGGAGATGAATAGCTACTACTCCAATCTGATCGAAGGCCACAAGACGCTGCCCCGCGATATCGAGCGCGCATTGAAGGACGAATTCTCTTCAGACGACAAGAAGCGGCAGAATCAGCACCTGGCCGCCGCTCATATCAGGGTCGAGATCGAGATGGAACGTCGGCTTCGCGACGAACCGGACCTGAACATTCACTCGGCGGAGTTCCTGTGCTGGCTTCACGGCGCATTCTACAAGAACCTGCCCGACGAGCTCCACTATGGCCAGACACAATCGGGCGAGCGGTATAGGGTCGATCCCGGGGAGCTTCGCAGCTTCAACGTGGACGTTGGCGCACACACGCCGCCCGACTGCCGCCATCTCACAGCGTGCCTGGACCGGTTTTCCGGCGTGTATGGAGATCGAAGCATCCCTGCAACCCACGCGCTCACGGCCGCCGCGGCTGCGCATCATCGGCTTGCGTGGATCCATCCCTTCGGCGATGGGAACGGACGTGTGGCCCGGCTGTATTCGCATGCCGCCCTGATCAGGCAGCAAGTCGACGGTCATGGGCTTTGGACGCTTTCCCGCGGCCTCGCGCGCTCTCGGGATCGCTACTACGCCCGCCTGGCTGCGGCGGACAGCCCTCGGCATGATGACTATGATGGGCGGGGAAGCCTGAGCGCAAGCGGACTTCAGGATTTCTGCGGATTCTTTCTGGAGACGGTTCTGGATCAGGTCCGATTTATGCGCGGGTTGATGGAGCTTCCGAATCTGCTCGCCCGCATCGAGGACTATGTGCAGCGTGAAGCGACGCACGTAACGAGGCACAAGGAGCGCCTCTTCCGGTTGCTCAGGGCGGTCGTTGTTCACGGCGAGGTCGAACGGGGACAGGTGTCGGAGATTGTCGGCCTGAAACCAAGCGCCGCCCGCCAAGTCACCCGGCTCGCCCTGAGCGAAGGACTGCTGGATTCGCCAAGCCCGAAGGGTAACCTGAGGGTCGCGTTCCCCGCCAAAGTCCTTGACGCCTACTTTCCCCGCTTGTTTCTCGACCTCCCCTGCGCATAAAATTGTCTTCACGTGACAGATGTTGACGGTTTACTCATGATGCCAAATGTCTGCCTGGCCTACATCGGCCCCGGGGCGGGGTTTGCCTTTCTGGGGTCGTTCTTCATCCTGCTGACGGCCATCGCGCTGGCGGTGGCGTCGGTGCTCACGTTTCCGCTGCGGGCGGCGTATGCGCTTGTGTTCCGCCGGCGCAGGACGGGCCGGCCGCTGGCCCGGCGGGTGGTGGTGGTCGGGCTGGACGGGATGGATCCGCAGGTGGCAACGCGGCTTATGGAGCGCGGCGACCTGCCGGCCTTGAACTCGCTGCGGAACGGCGGAACGTTTGCGCCGCTGGGCTCAACCTGCCCGCCCATCTCCCCTGTGGCATGGTCCTCCTTCGCCACGGGCGTGAACCCGGGGAAGCACAACATCTTTGATTTCCTCGGGCGCGACCTGAGGAGCTACCGGCCGGAGCTCTCATCGACCCGCATCACCACGACCGGCGTCTCGCGAGCACGGTGGTGGCGGCCGGCCACCGAGATCGAGCTGCGCCGCAAGAGCAAGCCGTTCTGGACGATCCTGGGCGAGCACGGCGTGTTCAGCACGGTGTTGCGGGTGCCGATCACGTTCCCGCCGGAGCCGTTCCGCGGGCTCCTGCTGTCGGGCATGTGCGTGCCGGATCTGCGCGGAACGCAAGGGTCGTTCACGCTGTTCGATTCGGCTGCGCCGCAAGGAACCGGCGAATTCGGAGTCGGTGAAACCGGGGAGAGCGGCCTGCGGATCCGGGTAACCGTTGGCGATGGCCGCATCCGGACCGCGCTCCCGGGGCCCCCGGCGGGTGAAGGCCGGCTGTCCGTGCCGCTGGACATCCGCCTGGGCCGGACCCCGGGTGCCGCGACGGTGCGGGTGTCCGGACAGAGGCTGCGCCTGCAAGGTGGCACTTACTCGGACTGGGTCCGCGTGTCGTTTCGCCAGGGATGGCGGCAGGTTCACGGAATCTGCAAGTTCCTCTTGCTCGCGACGGCGCCGGAGTTCCGTCTCTACGTGACGCCGATCCACATCGACCCCGAACGGCCGGCGATGCCGGTTTCCCATCCGCGCTACTATTCGACCTATCTCGCCAAGCTGCACGGCCCGTTCGCCACGCTGGGCCTCTCGGAGGACACCTCGGCGCTGAGCGAAGGCGTCATCGACAACGCCGCCTTCCTGAAGCAGACCTACGACATCCACGGCGAGCGGGAGGCGATGTTCTTCGATGCCCTCAAGCGCGTCCGGCGGGGGCTGTGCTGTTGCGTGTTCGATGCCACGGATCGGATCCAGCACATGTTCTTCGGTTGCCCGGACCCGACGGCGGTCGAGGACGTCTACCGGCGGTCGGACGCGCTGGTGGGGCGCGTCCTTAAGTCCATCGACGACCAGACCGTGGTGTTCGTGGTCTCGGATCACGGATTTACCTCGTTCCGGCGGAGCGTCCACCTCAATGCGTGGCTTGCCAGGGAGGGCTTCCTGACGATCAAACCGGGCGGGGCCGACGCGGATTATCTGTCGGGCGTAGACTGGGAGAAGACGGTGGCGTACGGCTTCGGGCTCAGCGGCATCTACCTGAACGTGAAGGGGCGGGAGGCGCGCGGAGTGGTCGCCGGCGATGAGGCGCGGCGGGATCTCAAGCGCGACATCGCGCAGCGTCTTTCGGCCCTGGTGGATCCCGCGTCCGGCGAGCGGGCCATCCGCACGGTGTATGACGCGGAGGAGGTCTACCACGGGCCCTATCGCGACAACGGGCCGGATCTCATCGTGGGGTATGAAGCCGGCTACCGTGTCTCGTGGGAGACCGCCACGGGGAAGGCCGCCGGCGAGGTGTTCGCGGACAATACCAAGGCGTGGAGCGGCGATCACTGCGTGGATCGCGAACGGGTTCCGGGCGTCTTCTTCTGCAACCGGAAAGTGGACCTGACGTCCGGCCCGCCGCAGATTACCGATCTTGCACCGACCATTCTGCACCTGATGGGCATCAACAAGCCCGCGCACATGGACGGCAAGGTGTTACACTCTCCCCTGAACCCTGACACCCTGAACCCTGGTCTCTTAGACCAGCTCCCCCGCACGGAGGGAACGGCAGCATGAACAAGCCCTTGCACCAGTTAAGTCGTCGCTCGTTTATCAAGTGCACGGCCGGAGGGTTGGCGGCCCTGGGGGCGATGGGCTGCCCGGCGGTGGGGCGCAGCCGTGGGGCGACCCGTTCGGTGATCGTTCTGGGAATCGACGGCATGGACCCCGGGCTCCTCGAGAAGTACCTGAGTGAGGGCCGGATGCCGAACGCGCGGAAGCTGATCGACCGCGGGTGTTTCTCCCCCCTGCAGACGAGCAATCCGCCACAAAGCCCCACAGCCTGGTCCAACTTCATCTCGGGCACGAACCCCGGCGGACACGGCATCTATGACTTCATCGCGCGCGATCCGGCGACGCTCACCCCGTATTTCTCGGGCTCCCGCATGGAGGGCGTGGCCCCCAACGTCACCATCGGCGGCTACCGGATTCCGCTGACGAAGCGGAAGCTCCTGAACCTGCGCCGGGGACCCACCTTCTGGAACGACCTGGAGAAGCATGGCGTGGACTGCACGCTGCTGCGCGTGCCGTGCAACTTCCCGCCGGTGTCGAGCCGGGCCAAGACCCTCTCGGGCCTCGGCACCCCCGATGTGCACGGAAGCTATGGGATGTTCACCTTCTATACCGATAAGCCGGACGCGGTAAGCCGCGACGTGCCGGGGGGCCGGATCGAGTCGGTGCAGATGACCGACCACCGGATCGCGGCGCGGATCCTCGGGCCCGTCAACTCGCTCAGCGTCGAGGGCGAGAATGTGGACGTGCCGTTTGAAATCAACGTGGATCCCCAGCAGTCGGCCGTCGACATTGCGGTGCAGGGGAAGCGCTTCATCCTGCGGGAGCGGGAATGGAGCGACTGGATTCCGGTCGAATTCCCGATGCTGCCCCACCTGGCGTCGATGCGCGGTATCTGCAAATTCTATCTGCAGAAGGCGCGCGGCGACTTCGCGCTCTACATGACGCCCGTGAACATCGACCCGGTGAACCCCTCCATGCCGATTTCCACGCCGGGCGGTTACGCGAGCGAACTCGCGGCTGAGATGGGGCGATTCTACACGCAGGGGATGCCGGAGGACACCCACGTGCTGTCCGCCGGGGTCTTCGGGGATGGCGAATACCGCGATCTGGCCTCGCGGGTGTTGGCCGACGAACTGAAGCTCTTCGAACACGAGTTCAACAAGTTCCGTGAGGGCTTCTTCTACCACTACTTTTCCACGCTGGACCTGAACTCCCACATGTTCTGGCGCACGCTGGACACGGGGCATCCTCTGTACACCGAGAAGCTGGCCCGCGAACAGGGGGACTACATGCCGTCGCTGTATGCCAAGATGGACGGGCTGATCGGCAAGGCGATGGAGCGCATGGATGAGCGGACGCTGCTGCTGGTTGTGTCGGACCACGGGTTCGCGTCCTTCCGCCGCCAGTTCAATCTGAACACGTGGTTGTCGCAGAACGGGTTTGCCACGTTGTCCCGGGGTGGGGGAGGGGCCGGTTTCCTGAGCGGAATCGACTGGGGCAGGACACAGGCCTACGGACTCGGCATCAACAGCCTCTACCTCAATCTCAGGGGCCGCGAGGCCGAAGGCTGCGTGTCGGCGGCGGACAAGAACGCCGTCATCGACCGGCTGATCCCCATGCTGAAGGCAGTGCGGGATCCGAAGGACGGCATGCCCGTGATCTCGAACGTGTACCGCCCCTCGGAGATCTACTCCGGGCCCTACGTAGACGCCGCGCCGGACCTGCTGGTCTGCTACCACCTCAATTACCGGGCCTCGTGGGACACGATCCTGGGGGGCTTTCCTCCGGACGTGATCCTGGACAACACGAATGTGTGGAGCGGCGATCACACGATGGACGCGGCCTTCCTGCCCGGTGTCCTCATGAGCAATCGCCCGCTCACAGCCCCGCAGCCGTCGCTGCAGGATATGGCCCCGAGCATCCTGAGCGTCTTCGGGGCACCCAGGCCGGAGGAGATGACAGGAAGGAATGTTTTCAGCGCCTGAAAGGGCGGGGGATAAATCAGGAGGGGCGCGCATGTTTGAGCCGAAGATCAAAATACCGGCGAGTCTTTACGGCAGGCTGGAGAAGGCGGCCGCGCTTCAGGGGTATGCCTCCGTGCAGGAACTTGTACTGCACGTGCTCGAGAACGTGGCGCGGTGCACGGAAGAGGAGCTCTCGGAGGAGGAAGTCCGCAAGCGCCTGCAGGGGCTCGGCTACCTGGGCTGAGGCGCACGTGGGATTGAAATGGGGAGCATGACGACGTGAGGTATGTGAACATAGCGGCCAACGGGCTGTTTGACGTGATCCTGGCCCCGTTCCGCGCGGAAAGCGCCTGGCCGGGCCTCTGTGCTGTTGCGCTGGTGACGTCGGTTGTCGTCCTTCTGCTCTTCCGGCTTGCATCGAATCCGGCGGAAATCCGGCGCCGGCGGAACCGGCTCCTCGCCCGCGTGCTTGAGCTGGTACTGTTCAAGGACGATCTCGTCGTCAATCTGTCTGCCTTCGGACGCGTTCTCGCAGCGAACGGGTCGTATCTCGGAGCACTGCTGCTACCGTTTGCGCTCAGCTTCCTGCCCGTGGTGCTGATCCTGATCCAGTCCCAGGCCTGGTTCGGGCTCCGCCCGCTTCTGCCCGGCGAATCAGCGGTCGTGACGGCGCGGTTCGTTCCCGGCTTTGAAGTCTTGAACCAGGATGTGACGTTGTCGGTGTCCGAGGGACTGCAGGTCGAGGCCGGGCCGGTGCGCGTGCCGTCGCGCCGTGAGATGAGCTGGGTTCTTCGAGGTTCGCAAGAGGCCTCGGGCTGGGCTGAGTTTGCGGCCGGCGGACAGTCGCACCGCAAGAGCCTCCATGTGGACCGACGTCTCGGAGCGGTGTCCGATCAGCGCGTGGCCGCCGGCGGCTGGAGCGCATGGGTCCATCCGCGGGAGCCGCCGTTCCCGCCCGGGTCCGCGCTGGAATGCGTGACCGTCGCCTATCCGGAGCGGGTGCTGCGCCTGGGCGGGCGATCGGTCAACTGGGTGCTGGCGTTCTTTGTGCTCACCATGGCCTTCGGTCTGCTGCTGAAGCGGCCCATGGGGGCGGAGTTCTAGGAGATCCCGACCATGATCACGGTGGTATCCGGTTTGCCGCGCTCCGGCACGTCGCTGATGATGCAAATGCTCGAGGCCGGCGGAATGACCATCCTGACGGACGGACAAAGGTCGCCCGATGCCGACAACCCGAAGGGCTACTACGAGCTGGAGAAGGTCAAGCAGCTCAAAGAAGACAGCGCCTGGCTGGCTCAAGCTGAAGGGAAGGCGCTGAAGGTGGTTTCGTTCCTGCTGTACGATCTTCCGCCGGGCCACCTCTACCGCATCATCTTCATGGAGCGCCATCTTGACGAGATCCTGGCCTCGCAGCGCAAGATGATGGAACGGCGAAAGACCGTCGTCGGGGCGACGGAGGACAAAGAAATGGCGGTCCACTTCGAGCGGCATCTGGATCGGCTGAAGCGGTGGCTGCCCTCGGCCACCCATCTGGAGATCCTGCACTGCGACCACGCGGACCTGCTCCGTCATCCCGTCGAGGCGTCAACACGGGTGGCGCGCTTCCTGGGCCTCGAGCTGGACCTCGAGCGCATGGCGGCGGTCGTGGACCCCGAGCTTCACCGCAACCGGCGGCCGGGATCGTGAGGTTGTGCATCGACGTGGAGTCGCCGGGCTCGGCCATTTCGCCGCTGCTGTTCGGTCACAACTTCGAGGTCACGCGCCGGGCCGTCTGGAGTGGAATAGGGGCCGAGATGGTGGCGAACCGGAAGTTTGCCGCTGTCGAGAACGGCTTTCCCAAGCGTTGGCTCCGACCGGACGGCTGCGGGACGGCAGCACTGGATGAAAAGGCGGCTTACGTGGGCCGGCACTCGGTGCGGCTGGGCGACGAGGGCCTTGGCGGGATCGCTCAGCAGCAGGACACCCTTACCTTCCGCGAGGGAACGGAATATGTGTTCCGGCTGCAGGCGCGGTCGACCGCCGAACGCAGTCTCCGACTCGCGATCGCCGCCGGCGATGTTCTCCAGCGTGACGTTCTGCTCAAGCCTGGCGGCTGGCAGACCCTCTCGGGCCGGTTCGTCTCGCCTGTCACCGTGGATCATGCGCGGCTTGAGATCACCAGCGACACTCCGGGGAGGTTCTGGCTTGGGGCCGTCTCGATCCAGCCGGCCGACGCGTTTCACGGGATGCGCCGCGATGTGATCGAACTCCTCAGGCGCATCAAGCCCGGCTGCCTGCGCTACCCGGGCGGATGCTATGCGGAGTTCTATACGTGGAAGGACGGCCTCCTGCCCGTGGACGAGCGGCCGCCGATCGGACCGGTGCCCCTCGACTTCCTGCTCCCGCACACGGACGACACCGACACCCACGAGATCGGCATCGACGAGTTCATCGCGCTGTGCCGCGAAATCGGCTGCGAGCCCGCCATCACCGCGCGGCTGAGCGAAACTACGCCGGACGATGCGGCGGCATGGGTGGAGTACTGCAATGGCGGCCCGGACACGACGTGGGGCCGGGTGCGCGCGGCGCGCGGTCATCGCGAGCCGTACGGCGTCAGATACTGGTTCGTCGGCAACGAGCTCTACTCGTTCGGGCGCGGCCTGGCGAAGGCCGCCGAGAATTGCGCGGCGCAGAGCCGGTTGTTTTCGGAGGCCATGAAGAAGGCTGATTCCTCCATCCGCCTGGTCGCGTGCACGAATTTCGTACCGTTTCTCGAAACGCCCGGCTGGAACAGAGCGCTCCTTTCTGTCAGCCGCGGGCTTGTCGACAGCTGTTCGGTCCACGATTACGCGCTGGGGCATGTTCCGCTGAAGACGGACGACGATCTGGGCAATCTGGCGCTGGCACCTGCGGAAAGCATCCTCGCCCTTCTGCAGTCCGCCCGGCGTGACTTGGACCGCGAGCTGGGCGCGGACCCGCCGGTGGGCCTGGTGTTCGATGAGTGGAACACCTACTGGGGGCGGGGCGGCAGCGTGGGCATGGGACTCTTCGTGGCCGGCATCCTCAACCTGCTCTGCCGGGAATCCGCCCACCTCGGCATCGAGATGGCCAATTTCTTCCAGCCGGTCACTGAAGGCGCCATCAAGGTGTCGCCGCTGGGCGCCGAACTCGACACGGCCGGCCTCGTCTTCGAACTCTTCAACGCGCACCAGGGCAACCGCCTGCTGAGGCCCCCGGACCTGCCGCCCGGCGGCGACCTGGACGCCTGCGCTTCGATCGCCGCGGATGGTAGCCGGATCTGCGTGACCCTTGTCAACCGCAGCATCGCCTCGGACCACCTCGTCGACCTCGAGCTGCAAGGAGGGGGGGCGCCAGAGGCATCGACCGCGACGATCCTTGCCGCCCGCAGCGTCAGCCGCGACGAGACCGTCTTCGACGAACATGTGGAAACCCACGACACCGGCCGACGAGTCTCCGTGAGGCTTCCCCGCTACAGCGTCGCACGCGTCGACATACGTGTCTCGCGTCAGGCACCGCACTGACTCCGCGTCCGGTTACTTGCTGGCCGGTGTCGGCGACATGCCCTTGCCCGCCCGCCGTTCACACCCAGCGAGGGCGGTCGCCGCGTTCGACGCATGCTCAGCCGGGAGCTGGGAGACGCGCGTGCGGAGGACTGTGATTGCGACGAGCCCGTGGCGCAGGAGGGCTGCGACGAAATCGAGATCCTTCTCGCGTCCGGCAGCCAGTTTGCTGGCGGCCAGATCTTCGGGGGCGAGGCACAGCCCCGTTACGCCTTGAGTGGCCGGCGTTGAAACGCGCACGAGGCGCTCGCGCCATCCCGTCGGCAGGGCTGCCGATTCCGGGAGGATCCCGTGAGCATAGTAGCCGTAGGTCTCATGGAATGGGGAGAGTTCGCCAATAGAGCCGTCAATGAGGTCGGCCTTTTCGGGCGCCCCGAGGGGAAACGCATCGGCTTCCATGGATCGATGAAGTTCCTCAGGGGCTTCGGGAAAACTCGCCAGAATGGCCTGACTGCCCAGTATGACGATCTCCTGCTCGTCCGTGAGCGCCCCGGCCGCCCGCAGGATGTGTTCAAGCTGCGCGCGGGTCATGACGAAAACTCCTATAGAGAGTCCAGCGTTCGCGCGGCGAAATCACGCCGCAGAATGGATTGCTCTGCCGCAATCGTGTGCCGCGCTCGGACGGGTCAAGCAGGGCGGATCGAATTTCCGGCCACGACTTGGTCAACAGTTCGGCCCAGAGATCAAGATCGGCGCATGGCGCATTCCGGCGCCAGAGCGAGCAACGGGTGCGGGCATCTGCAATTGCCCCGTGCTCCGGATCCGCATCGATCCGGTTCGCGACCACGTGGGCGAGCGCAAGGCTGCGCGCGTCGATCTGCTGGTGCGAGCTCATGCGGAACAGTCTAGGATGAGCGCGCGGGTGACGCAACAGATGAATCGGTCCGCGTCCGGCGCGGGCGCATCTCCGTTTCGGTGCACGCCGGATGGTCGCACGCCTATATCCACGCGGCCCTGAGCGCGAAAGGCTGCGGGAGGGGGCCCGAAACAAGCGGGTACGCCCCCCCTTTACCGCCCCGCCCGAAGGGCCGGGGCGGTGGCGAACGTGGCGCGGATCGGGTTGCGGCGGTCCCGCCGCTCGAAACCGGACGCGGGAGAGGGGTCCGGATGCAAGGCGCCGAGTGGGGGCGCCAGACTTCCGGTCTGCGCCCCCCGAAGGCAACGCCGCAGACGGGCCCCTATCGCGCGCCCGTGTTTCGACCCGATCCGCGACACATCCCCCCGGCAGCCTCAAGCACAGCGGGGGCGAGATCCCTCACTGCGTTCGGGATGACACGTTGCGGGACCGGGCCTCCGAAAGGCGCACGGGGCCGCCAGCCCCGACGGCGGGCCTGGCACCACCCATACTATCTTGCACTGAAACGGAGATGCGCCCTCCGGCGCTTGGCTGCCGAATTGGACAGCGGGGGCGGGAAATGGTATCTCTTCAGCCCGACCCCAAAGGGCGATCCCATGGACGGCGTCGCCAGGAGATCAGAAGAGGAGTTGCCATGTCCTTGCAGGGAATGAAGAATCTGGAGAAGTTGCACCTCGGCAAGATCACCGACCGGGTCCGCGAGATCGAGAGCCGGTTCATCTGGACGGACCGGACGCCGGTGACCGATGTGGCGGCGGCGGAGTGCATGCCGCATGTGCCGCTTTCGGAGGCGAAGACGCTGCGCTACAAGCCCGTGCAGGACGGCTTCCTGTGGGGGCAGCCCTGGAGCACCTGCTGGTTCCGGCTGCGGTTCCGGATTCCGTCCCACTTCCGCAACGAGGCCATCGTGCTGCGCTTTGTGAGCGGCGGCGAGTGCATCATCTTCCGCGACGGTGAGCCGGTCCAGGCGCTGGACAACGGCCGGAACCAGCACATCCTGACCCGCAAGGCCCGCGGCGGGGAAAAGGTCGAGCTGTACATTGAAGCCGGCGCGAACGGCAGCTTCGGCGATTTCACGCGGCGGACCATGAAGCAGCCCGAGATCACCGTTCTCAACCGCGAGGTCTGGGAGGCCTACTGGGACCTGGCCGCGCTGTCGGACATGGTCAGCCTGGACGAGTACAAGCCTTGGGCGTTCGGCTCCCGCTCGTGGGCGATGGAGCCGGAAGACACGCGCAGGGCGCGCATCGTTTATGCGCTCAACAAGGCCGTGGACCTGTTCGACTACGACAACCCTACTCGCGAAGCGTTGCGGGAGCAGGCGCTTGCCGTGCGCCGGGCCCTCAAGCCGGTCTTCGCCTGCAAGGCAAGCGCCTCAGCGCAGACCCTGGCCTGCATGGGGCACGCCCACATCGACGTGGCATGGCTGTGGCCGCTGGCGGAAACCGTCCGCAAGTGCGCGCGCACCTTCTCCAACGTGCTGGAACTGATGGAGCGCTACCCGGAGTTCATCTTCGTGCAGAGCCAGCCCCACCTGTACGAGTTCACGAAGCAGACCTATCCCTCCCTCTACCGGCAGATCCGGGAGAAGGTACGGCAGGGCAAGTGGATTCCCACCGGCGGCATGTGGGTGGAGTCGGACTGCAACGTGACCAGCGGCGAGAGCCTCGTCCGGCAAATCCTCTTCGGCACGCGGTTCTTCCGGAAAGAGTTCAACGTAGAGGTCTCGGACGTCTGGCTGCCGGACGTGTTCGGCTACAGCGCGGCGATGCCCCAGATCCTCCTGCGCAGCGGCCTTTCGCACTTCCTGACGCAGAAGCTGAACTGGAGCCAGTTCACGCGGTTCCCGCACCACTCGTTCTGGTGGGAGGGAATCGACGGGACGCGCGTGCTGACGCACTTCCCGCCGGTGGACACCTACAACGCCAACCTCTCGGCCGTAGAAGGGCTGATGGGCGAGCGGCGCTACCGCCAGAAGGACCGGTGTTCCATCCAGGCCGTTCCGTACGGCTACGGGGATGGCGGCGGCGGGCCGACGGCCGCGATGCTGGAGCGCATGCGGCGCTATGGCGACCTGGAAGGCATGCCGAAGACGGTGCCGATGACCGTGAAGGATTTCTTCGGGCGGCTTGAGAAGGAGTCGTCGGACCTGCCGACGTGGGTGGGCGAGCTGTACTTCGAGCTCCACCGGGGCACCTACACCACCCAGGCGTACAACAAGCGCAACAACCGGCTGTGCGAACTTGGGCTGCGGGACGCGGAGCTGCTGTCCGCGCTGGTGATGGTGCAGGGCGGCCGCTACGACCAGAAGCGTCTCCACGCGGCCTGGAAGACGACGCTGCTGAACCAGTTCCACGACATTCTGCCGGGCAGTTCGATCGACGAAGTGTACCGCGACTCGGACAAGCACTACGCGGAGGTCCTGGCCGTGGCGAGCGACATCCGCGCGTCGGCCCTCGAGGCGCTGGCGCGCAAGGTGGATACGCGCGGGGACGGCGCGCCGGTGGTGGCCCTGAACACTCTGGGCTGGGAGCGGACGGGCGTCGTGACGGTCGATGGCCTCGCGCTGAAGAAGGCCCGCGCCTGCGTGGCCTGTTCCGCCGACGGCGTCGAGACGCCGGTCCAGGTTGGACATGACGGCAAGGCCCGCTTCGTCGGCAGCGTTCCCTCCGTCGGTCACGGCGTGTTCCATGTTCGGCCGGGCCAAGTTGCGGCCGAGGCTGTCGAGGCCTCGACGCGTCGGCTGGAGAACGACGTGCTGCGTGTGGAGTTCGACGCCCAGGGCCGGATGGTGCGCGTGTTCGACAAGCGGGCGCGCCGCGAGGTGCTGGAGCCCGGCGAGATCGGGAACCAGCTCGTGGTGTTCGAGGACAAGATGAGCACCTGCGGCCCGGCCTGGGACGTGGAAATCTACCACAACGACAAGCCGCTGGAACGGGATGGCGTCCTGCTCTCTGCCAAGGTGGTGGAGCAGGGCCCGGTCCGGTCGGTCGTCCGCTTCGAACGCCGGATCAGCAAATCCATCCTCCGCCAGGACGTGGCGCTGACCCGGGGTTCGGCCCGGCTCGATTTCGAGACCACCATCGACTGGCACGAGAAGGAGAAGGACGTCATCCTGAAAGTGGCGTTCCCCGTCAACGTGCGGTCGGACAAGGCACGCTACGAGATCCAGTTCGGCAACGTGGAGCGGCCCACGCACTGGAACCGCCCGTCCGACTTCGCCATGTTCGAGGTCCCGGCGCAGAAGTGGGCGGACCTGTCGGAGAGCGACTACGGCGTGGCGCTGCTGAACGACTGCAAGTACGGGCACGACACGCGGGACAACGTCATGCGGCTGACCCTGTTGCGCGCGCCGAAATCGCCGGGCAACACGGCCGACGTGGGCAAGCCCCACACATTCACCTATGCCCTGCTGCCGCACAGCGGCGGCTACGTCAATGGCGTGGTGCGGGCGGCGCACGAATTGAACGTTCCCATGCTAGCCCAGACCGCGACCGCGCGGGCGGGGCAGGTGCCCCCCGTGCTGAGCCGGTTCGCGGTGTCATCGGAGAGCGTGGTCATCGACACGGTGAAGAAGGCCGAGGACGATGGCGGGATCATCGTGCGGCTCTACGAGGCGCACGGCACGCGCGGGCGCTGCGACTTCACGACAACGCTGCCCGTCAAGCGCGTGATCGAAACCAACCTGATGGAGAAGGAGGAGCGGGCCCTCGCATTCCGCGGTGGCAAAGCGACGCTGCGCTTCCTGCCGTTCCAGATCGTCACGCTGAAACTGATCCTGTAGGGCGTTGGGCCGGGGCTGCACCGGGAGGGAGCATGCACAAGGAGCAAGAGCCCGCGTTCAGCCTGAACCACTACTCCACGGGTGAGGTCTGGCGGCGCATGTGGCCGTTGCTGAGGCCTCACCGCAGGAAGCTGCTGTTCTCTTCCCTGCTGATCACGGTCGTCGGGTTTGCGCTGGCCTCGATGCCGATGCTCAGCAAGTACGTGATCGACGTGGCCATCGTTCGCGAGAAGAGCGTGCGACTCGCGGTCATAGCCGTGAGCATCTTCCTCGTCGCCATGACCGTCCGGATGGTGTTCTGGTACATCTCGGCGGCCATCGTGGTGCGCGTGCAGGAGGAGGTCATCTTTGCCATGCGGGCGCAGGGGTTCCATCACCTCCAGCGGCTGTGCCTCCGGTTCCACTCCAAGTACCCTTCGGGCTTCCTGCACGACAGGGTCTTCATCCAGTCGATCTGTGCCATCGGCAGCCTCGTGTCCAGGTTCTTCTCCTCGGTGGCCATAGAAGTGCCGAACCTGGTGTTCTCCCTGTTCTTCTCGCGCTCCCGGGGCGTGCCGCTGACGTTCCTCAGCCTGGTCGGGGCCGCAGGTTTCGTTGTGACCGCCAGGATCATGGGGCCGCGGCTTCACAAGCGCACCTTGGAATGCACGGAGGCGCACAACTGGATCTGCCATTTCATCCAGGACCGGCTGCGTGGAAACAAGACCATCCAGGCCTTCGCACTGGAGGATCATGTCGGCGCCGACTTCAACGAGCGGATCTACTCGCTGCAGATGAGGTACGTTCGCGCCAGCCTTGAGCGGCAAGGGTTGGGGTTCGTCACGGAGAGCCTCAGCTACCTGGTCACCGGCGGCATCCTGATCACCGGCGCGTACGCCTGCATCAACTGGAATGAGCAGCCCGGCACCCTCGTGGCGTTCATCGGCTACCAGGCGCAGTTCATCGGCCTGATTTCGAGCCTGACGGGACTCTACGGCCAGATCTCCGCGACGCGCGCCGGATTTGACCAGTACCTGACCATCCTCGACACCCGGAGCACGGTCGTCGACAACCCCACGGCCGCCATGCCGGAACCGCCGAGGGGCGAGATCAGCTTCGAGCACGTCACCTTCGCCTACGACGGCAAGCCCGTGCTCCACGACGTGTCGTTCAAAGTGACCCGGGGCGAGAAGATCGCGCTGGTGGGCCGCAGCGGCGCCGGGAAGACGACGATCACCAGCCTTCTCCTGCGCTTCTACGATCCCGACCAGGGGCGGATCACGTTCGACGGCCTCGACGTCCGCTCCCTGCCGCTGCGACCGTACCGCTCCCGCTACGGCGTCGTGCTCCAGGATGCGTTTCTCTTCGACGACACCATCGAGGAGAATCTCCGCTGCATCGACCCGCACGCCTCGCCGGAGAAGATCCGCCAGGCCCTGCAGCGGGCCCAGGCGCTGGAGTTTGTGGACGCTCTCCCGGAGGGGCTTCACTATCGCGTCGGGGAGGGCGGGAGCAAGCTGTCCGGCGGCCAGCGACAGCGCCTCGCCATCGCGCGCTGCATGCTGCTCGAGCCCACCGTGCTCATCCTCGACGAGGCCACGTCCGCGCTCGACAACGAGTCGGAGGCCCTGATCAAGAGGTCGCTGGACTCCCTGTTCGAGGGCCACACGGTGTTCGTCGTCGCCCACCGGCTCAGCACCATTCGCGACGCGGACCGCATTCTTGTGTTCGAGCGGGGGCGGCTCGAGGAGGCAGGGACGTTCGAGGAGCTGCTCGAGAAGCGCGGCCGGTTCCGCCACCTGCACGACATCGCCGTTTCGCCGGCCTCGCTGCAGATCAAGCTGAAGGAAGCCGGCTTCGCGTGAGGCCGCGTTTGCTTTCCCCCGTGGCGAACCCGGTGGGGTTCATGGATCCCGGGTTGGCCCTTGCCTGACAATAGACAATCCTTGTATATTGCAGGAGAACAAAGGCGAGGAGTTCAATGAGCACGACGACCGTCAACATTGCTTTCCAGGAGAGCCTGCTGCGCGAGATTGATCGGGCAGCGCGATCGGAGTCGCGCAGCAGATCCGAGTTCCTTCGGGAGGCCGCTCGCGCGCACATCCGCCGCAAGCAGCGTTGGGCGAGCGTGTTCACCATGGGGCGGGGAATCGTGGAAGTGAAGAAGCTTTCTCCAGAGGACGTATCAGCTGAGATCAGAGCGTATCGCAAGAGCAAGGCTGCGCGCCGATGACGACACGGCGGATCGTCCTTGATTCGAACGTCATCATTTCCGGCTTCCTCTTCGGCGGCCATCCGGCCCGCCTCTTGGAGCATGCGCTGGACGGTTCAGTGCAGTGCTTCATTTCCCTGCCGATCCTGGACGAAGTGCGGGACGTTCTGCAGCGACCCAAGTTCGGGCTCTCGTCGGATCAGGCGCTCGCCCTGACCGAGCAACTGCACGATCTCTGTGAGGTCGTGATGCCAAAGAAGCGCCTCCGCGTCGTCACCGCCGACCCCGATGACAACGCCGTGCTGGAGTGTGCCGTGGAAGCCGAAGCCGATCTGATTGTATCCGGGGACTCTCACCTGCTCGACCTCGCCACATGGGGGGGCATGCGCATTCTTTCGCCAGTCAGCGCCGTGATGGAGATAGAGGGCCAACCAGAAGATTCGCGCGATTCTAAATAGCCCCTCTGAGCTTGAGCGCCTGCGACGGAAGCCGCACGTTCGACTGGGCTTTTAGGTTGTCTCCCCCAACGCCGCACCCTAGATTACGCCCTTCGATCTGTGTGGAGGAGGATTCGACATGGGACGCCTGATTGATCTGAACCATTTGGACTACCTGCGCGAGGTCAAGGCCGTGCGCCGCATCCCCGGCGGGATCCTGCTGTCGGTGGACGAGGAATTCGTGCGGATCGAGATCCTGCGGCCTGCCGTGGCGCGGATCAAGATCAGTAAGGCAAAGAGGTTCGATGAGACGCCGACGTTCGCCGCCGCCCCGGGGCGCACCCGCGCGCCGGCTTTCACGGTCAAGCAGTCGGCGCAACTCGTTACGGTGAAGACGGACCGCATGGAGATCCGCATTGGTCGGAAGCCCTTCGCGGTGGATGTCTATCGCGGCGATGGAACGACGATCTTCGAGACGCTGCGAGCGAACGACGGCACGCCGTACTTCTACGGGTCGTTGAACGACAAGTTCGTCGTCTCCCGCCGCTGCGGCAACCAGGACGCGTTCTATGGCCTTGGCGAGAAGACGCGCGGCTTCAACAAGCGCGGCGCGGAATACATGCTCTGGAACAACGACATCCTGGGGCTGCAGGCCGGCGCGGAGCACCAGATGCACCCGGAGGGCTCTCCGGAGCGCAACCCGACATCGAACGTGTTTGACCCGTACTACATGTCGATCCCGTTCTTCTACCACATGCCGGGCGACGCGCAGTCGCAGCGGCTGGCCGGGTTCTTCATCGACAACGGCTACAAGGGCTACTTCGACTTCTGCGGCGGCGGGCAGTATCGGTTCCAGTTCTGTGGCGGACAGTACACGGAATACATCTTTGCCGGACCGTCGATGAAGGAGATCCTGGCGGACTACTGCCGGGTGACCGGCCACATGCAGGCGCCGCCCCTCTGGGCGCTCGGCTATCACCAGTGCCGCTGGTACGCCTACAACCAGGAGACCTTCCTCGCGCTGGGGGCAGAGTTCCGCAAGCGGCAGATCCCGTGCGACACGCTGTGGCTCGACATCGACTACATGGACGAGTACCGCGTCTTCACGTGGAATAAGAAGCGCTACCCCGACAGCGGACGCATGTTCAGCACGCTGCGCAAGCAGGGCTTCCGCACTATCACCATCATCGACCCGGGCGTGAAGGCCGAACCCGGGAACCCGGTGTTCGACGAAGGCTGCCGCGAGGATCTCTTCTGCCGAGTCGACAGCGGCAATTTCTACATTGGGCAGGTCTGGCCCGGCCGCACGGTGTTCCCCGACTTCGTGAAGGCCGAAGCGCGCGCCTGGTGGGGGCGCCTGAACGCCCGCCACGTGAAGAGCGGCCTGGCCGGCATCTGGAACGACATGAACGAGCCGGCCACCGGCGGCGTGGACGTCATGCCGATGCGGTTTGACCGCAACGGCGCCAACCACCCGCATGAGCGCTATCACAACCAGTACGGATTTCTCATGGCCATGGGGACCCATGAAGGACTGCTCAAGGCCATGCCCAACCTGCGCACGTTCATCCTCAGCCGCGCGGGCTTTGCCGGCATCCAGCGCTACGCGGCCAATTGGATGGGCGACAACTGCTCGCGGTGGGAACACCTCGCGATGTCGATCCCCATGGCCATGAACCTGGGCATTTCCGGCCAGCCGTTCGTGGGCGCCGACGTGGGCGGGTTCGCGGAGGAGTGCCGCGGGGAGCTGCTGGCCCGCTGGACCCAGTACGGGGCGCTAACGCCGTTCTTCCGCAACCACTATGTCAACGACAAGGAGCAGTACCCGTGGTCGTTCGGGTCCAGCGTGGAGCGCATCTGCCGTGAGGCCATCGCGCTGCGCTACCGGCTGCTGCCGTACATCTACTCCGCCTTTGTGACCAGCTCGGAGACCGGGGCGCCGGTGCAGCGGCCGCTGATGTACGACTTTCAGGATGACCCCACGGCGATGGACCTCGACGACCAGTATCTCTTCGGGGCCGACCTGCTCATCGCGCCGGTGTGCGCGGCGAAGCAGACCCGCCGCCCGGTCTATCTGCCCGCGGGAACGTGGGTGGACTGGCACACCGGCGAGGTCCATTCCGGCCCCGGCTTCATCACGGCCGAGGCGCCGCTGGACAGGATTCCGATCCTGGCCCGCGGCGGGGCCGTGGTGCCGATGCTGCCCGAGGCGCCGCAGACCACCGACGGGCTCAAGCCCAAGGCGCTCGACCTGCACGTGTTCATCCCCCGGGAGGACGGCGCCTTCGAGTCGATGCTGCAGGAGGATGACGGCCTGACGTTCGCGTTCCGCGACGGCGGCTACCTGCGGACGCGGTTCCTCGTGAAGCGCAGCGGCTCCACGGTTCGCCTGGAGGCCAAGTCATCGGGTCGCGGATTCCCTGAATTCCGGCGCAAGCAGTTCCGCGTCGTGTTCCACGGCGCCGCGGTCTCGAACGTCCGCCTGAACGGCGCGGCGTGCGTGGTCGACAACGGGCGCTGTGACGTTGCTAATGCGGGTGAAGCGATGTTGCTGACGATGAACGTGAGCGAGGCACTGTAGGTCCGTCTCGGAAGGAAGTGTGAGTCCCATGCCAAAATCAGCGGCTCTGGAAATTCCGTTCATCATCAGCTACTGGGACGGCCCTCCTAAGGAGGAAACCACGCTGGACCGATACCGGGAGATCGCGGAGTGCGGCTTCAACGTCGCGATGCCGGCGATCGAGGCCGAGACCGACTGGAACAACACCAGCGGGGGTCTGGGCGTAGCTCAGAACCGGAAGATTCTCGACCTCTGCCAACAGGTCGGTCTCAAGGCGATGATCTGGGCGGGCATGCCTTCGGAGGGTGATTTCCGCAAGCCGAGCCCGGAGCAGCTTCCGGCCATCAGGACGTACCTGGACGACATGATGGCGACGTTCTCCGCGCATCCGGCGCTGCTGGGCTATGTTCTGGCCGATGAGCCGGGGATTCCGAAGTTCGAGCGGCTGGGAATCATCCACGACTACCTGTCGAAGAAGGATCCGTCTCACCTGCACTACATCAACCTCTTCCCCAACTACGCATCGGCCGAAGGCCTGGGAACGCCGGACTACGAGGAGCACGTCGCCCGCTACATCGAGACCGTGAAGCCGACCCTGGTCAGCTGGGACCACTACCGGCAGATCTTCGGCGACGAGGGAGACGAGAGCTTCTACTGGAAGAACCTGGAGATCGTGCGGCGGCAGAGCCTGAAGGCCGGGCTGCCCTACATTCAGATCATCTGCTCGCTGAAGCATTTTGGCTATCGCGAGTGCAGCGAGGCTGACCTGCGCTGGCAGGTCTACACATCCCTGGCCTACGGCTCGCGCGGCATCCTGTACTACACCTACTGGGACGTGGCGTCGCTGGCGTGGGCCGGAGCCCCGGCCATCATGTCGCTGGATGGCAAGCGGGACATCAAGTACGACTATGTGAAGCGCATCAACCATCGCATCGCCAGGCTGGGGCCGACGCTGCTGAAGGTGACCTCCACGGGGGCGTACTGCACCGGGCCTCTGCCGGTGGGCGCGCAGCCGCTGGCGCCCGACGCTCCGATCAGGAACGCGGAAGGTGGCCCGATGTTGATCGGGTGCTTCGCCGATGCCGGCGGCACTCGGTACATTTTGCCGGTCAACCGCTCGTTCAAGGACGACATGACCGCCCGGCTCGCTCTGGATTCGCGCGCCGTATCGGTGTCGGAAATCTCGCAGGACACCGGCGAGGCCCTGGCCGCGCAGCCGCTGAACCGGCACGTCCTTGACGTCCGGCTCCAAGCCGGAGAGGGACGGCTCTTCAGGTTGAACGGCCCGGCGTCCTGATCCGCGATGGATGGATCAGGACGCGGTCTGCGGTGTCAGACGGGTCCCCCCGTCACTTCGCCTGCGGGAAGACGGTGATGCGCAGGTGCGTGGCGCCGTAGGGGACGAGCGTGATCGTCTCCTGGCGTTTGGCCAGGCGCGGGCGCAGCGTCTTCGGGTCCGGCAGTTGAGGGGTCAGCACGAAGGTTCCGGTCTTCTTCACCATGCCTTCGCCGCAGTAGTCGCCTTCGATGACGCTCGACTTCTCCAGGCTCCAGCCCCGGACGCGCCGGGCCGGTACGCGCAGCATCACCGGCGGATTCTGCCACGGGTTGCCCGTGACCGCCTGCTCCACAATTTCCGTGCGGGCGGCCAGCGTCTTCTCGTCGAGGTCCAGCGCGTAGTTCCACGGGCTCTCGGCGTATACGCCCCAGGCCGGGAACTCCTTCGTGGCCTTCTGGGTTTCGCTCGGGTCCACCACCCAGCGCTCCTTAACGCCCAGCGAGTAGACCAGCGGCCCGCGCTCGACGGCGACGCCGTCGTGAGGCCAGCGAGTCAACTTCAGCTGCATGGGCAGGACGACGGTCACGCGGTCGTTGTTCTCAAACGCATGCCGGACGGGCACGAACGTGCCGGCGCGGACGCGCTGCTTGATCGGACGGCCGTTCAGCAGCACGGACGCGTTCCGACACCAGCCGGGAATGCGGACGGTGAGGGTGAACGCCACGGGCCGGGGCGTGCGCACCTGGAATTCGATGCGGTCCGAGAAGGGATAGTTCGTTTCCTCGACGAGCGTCACGGGGGTTCCCGCGATCTCCGTCGTCAGGCGCGACGGACCGTAGAACGCCGCGACGATCTCGTCGGCCTGGCCCTGCATCCACATGCGCGCGGCGTAGTTCGGCATGAACCGGTGCATGTTGCCCGAGCAGCATTCCGTGGCCGGGTTGGGCGCGAAGCGCATGAAGATGTGGCCGCGGCAGAACAGGTTGTGGTTCGAGTTCTTGTCCGACACGACCTGGTTCGGGCACGAGAAGTACTGTGCCGCGCGGAAGTCCTTCTTGACGGCCCCGGGGCCGGCGTTGAAGCAGGCCCGCTCGATCAGGTCGGCGTAGTGCACGTCGCCGGTGGCCATCAGGAGGTAGCCGCAGGTCCATGTGAAGTCGCTGATCACGCACGTCTCGTGGCTGTCGAGCGAGTCCTTGCCCCGCAGCTTTTCGCTCGAACTCGGGATGCCGTCCACCAGCATCGAGAAGCGCTCCATCTTGCGGATGGCGTTGACGGAGGCCTGGAGGAACTTCTTCTCCCCCGTGGCCCCGTACAGGATGGCTCCGAGCTTCGCGCTCTCGCAATACGAGACGCCGTGCTCCGTGGGGCGCTTGGAGCTCAACTGCGGCTCGAGCGAGGTGTCGCAGTCCGGCGCGCGCTCGTTCATGGCATCGAAGGCCTCCCGGGCCTTCTTCAGCATCCGGGCATCTCCCGTCTGATGGTACACCCACACCAGGATCTCGATGTTCAGCGCGTCGCGCTGATCGCTGTGGGAGTGGTTCGTGGCGAGGTAGTGCTTGTGCAGGGCGTCCAGGATGCGCTTGTCCCCCGTGGCGCCGTACTCGGCCATCATCGCCCGGAAGAAGACCACGTGCGGCCAGCGGTTCCAGGAATACTGCCACCCGGACTGCGTGCGGTCCTCGGTCTTGAGGAAGGAGGGGCCGAGGTAGCCGTCCTCATCGACGTTGTCGAGGGTGTAATCGATCTGGGTCTTGGCCTTCTGGACCAGGAACGGGTCGCCGATCAGCCGGCCGCAGCGCACCAGCCCGTCCACCCAGTACCCCATCTGTTCGTACGGCCACCAGTAAGTGCCCGTCTCGTGCTTGACCACCGGCGTGGCCCAGCCCTTCGTGTTGAACGGATAGCCGGCCGCCTCGAGGTGCCCGGTGAGGCCGTGGCGCTGCACCTCCAGGAATTCACGCAGCCACCCCTCGGGGCTGATGGATGAAAGCGGCTGTTCGCGGTAGGTGTTCCATGAGGTCATCGATGTCTGTCTCCGAGGTCAGGAGTGGAGACAAACCGGCCCGTCGTGGGCGTAGGCGGCGTCTCTCCCCGTGGCGTGCACTTCTATCATACCCGCATTCCCGCTTGGAATCGGAATCTCACCGCGCCCTACGTCCTTGTGCCCGTTCACGCGGCCCGGGGCGGAGAGCATGTGCTGGCACGTGTAAGCGAACCGGTTTGTGGCATGACGCCCGTGCCTGCTCTCCTCGGGAAGCCGTCGAAGCCCGTGTCATCCCGAACGCAGTGAGGGATCTCGTTCGCCCCGCGCACGACCCGGAACAGATCCCTCACTGCGTTCGGGATGACACGCGCGGACGGGTAGACTGAATGCGGCTGCCCCCTCTCTTGATCGTACTCCTACTCTTGCTCGTACTCTTAATCCCCGCCCGCCGTTCGCGTGCCCGACCCCGTTCACGCGGTCCGCTGGAATCCCGTGCACGCGCACGGGTACGTGTACGGTGCGGTGATTCTGTTTCATTTGACATTCCGGACCGGCGAAGTGCATCGTTTGCCCCCTTGGATCCGGCGTCGCGGAGGGCGCCGCCCGAAGAGCGAAGCGGAGGCAGGCACGTGGAACCGAGAGACGCTGAACTGATCAAACACTTGGACCGGCTGCGGCCGGAGGTCGTCAAGCCGGCGCAGGGGTTCATCAAGCATCCCTACTGCATTCCCGGCGGGTTCTACCAGCAGCAGTGGGACTGGGATGGCTTCTTTATCGCCTGCCACCTGGCCGGCCGGACGCCGCCGCGCGCGGAGTATCTGAAGTACTGGACGCTGAACTTTCTGGAGGCGGCGGGCGACACGGGCGAGGTGTCGGCGTGCATTCGTCCCGAAGGGCCGACCCCCGGACATGCCTCCCTGCTGCTCAAGCCGTTTCTGGCGCAGGGCGCCGAGCTGGCGGGACGCCTGCTGGGCGACGACGAGTGGCTGAAGCCCTGGTACGCTAAGCTGGTTCGGGTCGCCACGCGGCGCGAAGCGACGCACCTGAAGCCAGCCTACGGCCTGTACGTGTGGGACGACGCCATGCAGTCCGGGGCCGACAACAATCCGGCCGTGGGCAACGAGCCGGAACTCCGCGGCAAGATCCTGTCGTGCGATGTGAACGTGTTCCTGTGCCGGGAATATGCGGCGCTGGCGCGGCTGGCCACGCGGTTGGGGCGAGCGGCGGATGCCGCGGGCTTCTGGGATCGCTCCCGCGCGTTGCTGGCGGCCCTGAACCGCCACCTCTGGTGCGAGGACGACCAATCCTACTGGAACCGGCACTGCGAAACGGGGCAGCTCATCCGCTGCGTCTCCTATTCGAACTTTGTCCCGCTGTGGAACGGCATGCAGGCGCCGGAGGCGGCCAAAGCCATGATCCGCCGCTACCTCTGGACCCCGGAACACCTGCTGACGCCGTTGGGGCTGCGTTCGCTGTCGAAGCAGGATCCCGCCTACAACAACGAGAACATCATCATCCCGTACTCCAACTGGCAGGGCCCCGTCTGGCCGATCGCGAACTACTTCTATTTCGTCGCGCTCATGAACTACGGGTTCAAGGCCGAGGCGCGCGATCTGGTGAGCCGGCTGGTCTCGCTCTACCTGAAGGACATTGCGTTCTGCGGTTCGCTGCACGAGAACTACGACGCCGAAACCGGCGCCTCGCTGGCTCCCACCGCGGCACAATCCAAGAGCGGACAGGAAGGCGGGTTCATCGGCTGGAACCTGCTGCTGCAGGACATGATCGAGATGCTGGACGGCCGGCCGCATCTGCTTGCGTTGTAAGACGGGCGGAAGAAGGAGAGACAACCATGAGCGACATTGAAGCAATGGGTGCTGGGCTGGGGGGCTTGCCCCTCCTGAACGAATCACGGACGCGATCGATCTGCCCGGAGAATCCGACCGGCGCGAAGGGCATGGGCGGCATGGCCGTTCCGGATCCCAAACTGCCGTTCAGTCCGGCCGCCAGCGATCTGGGGCAGGGGTGGAAGGTCAACCCCTTCGTCAAGGTGAAGTCGGGCGAGACGGTCACCATCATGGACGTGGACGGGCCCGGCGTGATTCAGCACATCTGGCTTGTGGCCGACCCGGCCAAGGGGCGCTCGCACATCATCCGCTTCTACTGGGACGGCGAGGAGACGCCGTCGATCGAAACGCCCGTGTCGGACTTCTTCGCCGTGGGCCACAACAAGTTCGCGAAGGTCAACTCGCTGGCCGTCATCTGCAATCCGGGCACGGCCTTCAACTGCTACTGGCCGATGCCGTTCCGCAAGCACGCGCGGATCACCTTCACGAACGAGGACAAGGATGAGCTGGGCCTGCTGACCTACCAGATCACCTACGCCGAGACCGCGGTGCCGGCGAGCGCCGGATACTTCCACGCCCAGTGGCGGCGCGCGGTGACCGACCGGGCCAACCCGGACTACGTGATCGCCGACGGCATCCGCGGCAAGGGCAAGTACGTGGGGACCTTCCTGGCCTGGACGCAGTTGTCCGAGGGATGGTGCGGCGAAGGCGAGATCAAGTTCTACATGGACGGGGATGGCCAGTTCCCGACCATCTGCGGGACCGGCACCGAGGATTACCTGTGCGGCAGCTACGGTTTCCCGGAGCTCTACACGACGGCCTACGCGGGCGTCGTGCTCAAGCATACCGGCGATAACGGCCCGACGAAATGGAGCCTGTACCGCTGGCACATCATGGACCCGGTCAGTTTCGCCAAGGACTTGCGCGTGACGATCCAGGCGCTGGGCTGGTGGCCGAACGGCAAGTACCAGCCGCTGGCCGACGACATCGCGTCCGTGGCCTACTGGTACCAGACCGAGCCGCACGCGGCGTTCCCGAAGCTGCCGTCCCTTGACAAGCGCTGGCCGCGCTGAGCACAGGACGCCTCACCGGGCGGACAGGAGCTGCTGGGCGCTCGCGGCCGACAGGTCCGGCATGGACAGGTTGGCTGCGGGATGCCCGGCGGCGGCGCCGACGGCCACACACCGCATGCCCGCCGCCACGGCGCCTTCCACGCCGGCGCCGGCATCCTCGACCACAAGGCAGCGTGCGGGCGGTATCTTAAGCCGCCGGGCCGCCGTCAGGAATACCTCCGGATCGGGCTTGGTCCTGGAAATATCGTTGCCGTCCGCCACCGCGTCGAAGCGGTTCGTCAGGCCGATCCGCCGCAGAATCATCGGCGTGTTCCGGCTGGACGAGGCGATGGCGGCCTTGACGCCAAGGTCCTTCAATTCCTCGAGAAGAACCATGACGCCGGGCAGGATGTCGCGCGGCGTCAGCTTCTCCAGCAGCTTCCGGTAGGTCTCGTTCTTGCGGGTGGCCATGGCTTCCTTCTCCGCCGCGGAGTAGGTCTTCGCCGCGCGCTCCAGAAGAATGTCCAGGCTGGCCATGCGGCTCACGCCGCGCAGGCGATGGTTGATGTCGTGGTCAAAATAGATGCCTTCCTCATCGGCGAGCTGCTTCCAGGCGAGGTAGTGGAACTCGTCCGTGGACACGACCACGCCGTCGAGGTCGAACAACACGGCCTGGATGCTTCCCCTGCACCGTGGCGGCTTGACCGCAGGCAGCGTCCAGCGGCCCCGCATGTCCAGCGTCTCTCCGCGGCGGATGCGGACCGTCTTCCCGCGCACGCTCAGGATCGCCGGCGCGCCTGCGTCTCCGGCCGTGATTGTCAGGCGGTCGGGCCGGACCAGGAACCGCAGGCGCAGTCCGCGGACCACGAGGCTGAACTCCAGCCGCCGCCAGTGCGCCGGGAGCTGCGGATCGACAACGATGCGATCCGGACCCACTTTCACGCCGCCGAACCCCGCCACGATCGCGCTCCAGCCGCCGCCGAGCGCGGCCGAGTGGATGCCGTCATCGGAGCTGCCGCCCTGCCGGATGCCGTCGATGCCGCAGGCCTGGCGCATGTAGGCGTAGGCCTTCTCGGGACGCCCCGCCTCGAGACTGAACATGACGTGCAGGGCCGGGGACAGGCTCGACCCGTGGAGCGTGACCGGATAGTAGCGCCGGAAGTTTGCGCGGAAAATCTCCGGGCTGCTCAGCTGGGGCAGGAGGTAGAGCAGCAGCATCACGTCGGCCTGCTTGATCTGCTGGCGGGGGTGCTGAAAATAGCCCTCGAACTGCTCGTACAGGCCGGTCTTGGGGTCAAAGCCGATCTTCAGCCGGTCCGCCACGAACAGCCAGCGCTTCACCTCTGAGGCGGAAAGCTTGTGCTCGCGCCGGAAGCTCCGGCTGAGAGCCGGCTGCTCGGAACCCGCGCGATCCAAGAGAGACGCGGCCCAGCGCAGGTTCCAGGCGGCCATGGCATTGGTGTAGACGCTGTCGTTGACGCCGGAGTGATACTCGTCCGGGCCGATCACGCCGCGGATGTGGAATTGCGGACTGGCCGGCGTCCGTGTCTCCGTGACCACTGACTCCCGGTACCGCGCCGTGGCCACCGCGATCTCCAGCGCCGGCCCGAAGAGAAACCCATCGTCGCCGGTTGCCAGGTAGTGCTGATGACAGCCCATGGCCACGTCGGCGGTGATGTGGATTTCCTCTTCGCCGCCGCGCCAGCGGAAGTAAGTGCCGTCGGGGCGTTTCAGCCACTTCGGGCACTCCTCCCGGCCCGTGTCGGCCGATTCCCACGGGAACCTCACGCCCTTCAGCCCGCATTGGCGCGCATCGGCCTCGCCGGCGGCCATTCGGTCGGAGCGATATCGGAGGAGCGATTCCGCGATGTCCGGAAACTGCTGGCTGAAGAACGGCAGCATGTAGATTTCCGTGTCCCAGAAGATGTGGCCGTTGTAGCCCGGCCCGGACATGCTCTTGGCAGGGATGCTGGCGCTCAGGTTCTGCCGGACGTTGTTCCGCGAGGCGGATTGCAGGAGGTGGAACACGAAGAACCGGGCCATGGTCTGAACCATGCGGTCGCCGTCGATCCGGATGTCGGCCACCTTCCAGTAGTCGGCCCACTCGGCGGCGTGCTCGCGCTCGAGGGTCGGAAACCCCGGCAGGTCGGCGACTTCCTCCAGGGCCGCCTCGAGCGGCTCTCCTGCGTGCAGGTTGTTGTGAATGCTGACGGCCTTTTCCAGGTGCAGGGCGACGCCCTGGTGCGCGTTCAGCTTCAGCGACACGCCGGCCTGCCTGTCGCCGCTCACGGGCGACGGTTCGATCTGCGCAGCCCCCGGGCCGTCCGCACGTACCGCGATCCGGGAGGCCACCGCCACGGCGATCTTCGCCGGCACGGTGCGGACCGCATACCAGGCCGTCGCTCCGTCCACGCCGCTGGAGATCTCCCGCGTCTGCACGATGCCGTCCTCATAGCCGGCGTTGCCGTCAATCGCCGACAGGACCGTCACGGGCCCGGAATAGTTCTCGGGCGTGATCTCGTATGAGAGCGCGATGACGTTCGGACGCGCCTGGCTGACGATGCGGTGCGAGACGATCCGGGTCACGCGGCCGGACGTGCCCTTGAACCGCGCATCCCGGGTCAGGACGCCGCGGCGCATGTCGAGCGTGAGCGTCTCCTCCACGGGTGCGGCGGCGGTGACGATCTCCTTGCCGTCGTGAACGTGAAGGGAGAGCGCGTTGGGCAGGCACACCAGGCGGGAGGGGCGGCGGAACTTGCGGGGCTCGCCTTCCAGGCGCCCGGGCCGGTCGTAGACCTCAGCCATCAGGGTCATAGGCCTGGACTCGCCGGCCGCGGAGATTTCCTCGGCGGCGCCGCGCACGCCAAGGAGCCCGTTGCCGAGCGTGCAGAGGCTTTCCCAGTAGGGTCGCTCGCCCGTCGCCGCGTCGCGCGCCACGATCGTCCACCCACGCAGATGCGAAATGTTCGAGTCCTTCATCGTGGAACTCCAGATCCCTTATGCCCAGTCGGGAAGCCGCTCCCGGCCGCCGGCGCAATGGAGGCCGCATCGTAGGGCACGCTCCGGACGGCTGTCAAACATGCGAAGAGAGCAACAGCAGGGGCACATTACACTTCCTGGTCTATGGCGTCCTCGCCCGGGCCGGCACCTGGGAGAGGCGCGGCCTACTCGGTCGTATGCGACGGGACGCTGCCCGGTAGGGCGGCGCTCTCCGAGCGCCAGCCCCATGTGCTGGGTGCCATGAAGATGCCCCCGGGGTAGCTACGCGCCGTAAGCCGCAAAAGCGCGGATCAACGGCTCGGAGACGGCGCGCCTCACGTTCAGCCTCAACTTCACGACCTCGACAGCGGGGAAGCGGTCGATCTTCTTGTGGCCGATGGAGGTGCCCCGGCAGATTTCGTTCCAGCGGCCGCCGGCGAAGGCTTCGACCACGTAGTCCCGCACTCGTGCGCCACGGGTGATCTCCTCCATGATCGCGACGCGATCAATGCGGGTCGGCTGCTTCAGCACCAGTTCCAGCGCGCTTCCCTGGCCGGAGGTCTCGGCCACGCTCCGGCTGAACTGCCGGCGGATTTCCGCGCCGAACTCCTTGTACCGCTGCATGTCGGTCGTAGGAATCAGCCCGTCGCGGTCCGGATTGGAGTTCAGCAGGAGGTTGCAGTTGCGGCCGACCGAGCGATCATACAGGCTCATGAGATGGTCGAGGCTGCTGACCAGGTGGTCCTCGTTTGGCTGCCAGCCCCATTGCCCCTTCCGGATCGGAACGTCGCATTCGCCCGGCAGCCAGATCGCGCCGTCAGGATCGCCGCTGCCCAGGGACGCGCTGACGCCGTCCTTGACCGCCGCCGCGTCGCTGACGGTCGCCCAGCAGGGATCGGGCGCGACGCCGTCCTCGTTGCCGATCCACCGGATCGTGGCGTGGGGCGACTGGAAGATCGAAGCGCGGGGCTGCAACTCGCGCAGGAGGGCCCCAATGTCCGGCCCTCCCTTTTCAACCGCGATCGCGCTGCCGTCGAACCAGATCTCGCCCAGTTCGCCATATCGGCTCCACAGCTCCCGAAGTTGCTGCTCGCAGACGCGCGTGTAGCCCGCTTGATCCACCGGCCCGCCAGGTGCGGCGATGAGGCCGGGGTTGTCCACCTTCAGGTAGCCGTTGGCGGCCGTGCTGTAGTAGAGGCCGGGCAGAATGCCGTACTTGCGGCAGGAGGTCACAAAGTCCGCCACGACGTCGCCCTTGCCGCCGCGCCAGGCGCTCTGGCGAACGCCGTAGTCGTAGGCCTCGGTCGGCCAGAGACAGAAGCCGCAGCAGTGTTTGGCGGTCAGAACGGCGTATTTCGCTCCGAACGCCCGCGCGGCCTCCATCCACTGGTCGGTGTCCAGCCGGTCCGGACGGAAGAGGTCCGGGCTCGGATAGTCCCGGAAGCTGCGCCAGTTCCAGCTTCCGGAGTAGGTGAACATGTTGAAGTGGACGAAGAGCCCCAGTTCCAGATCCTGCCAAGCCGCCTGGATCGGCGTGGGCCGCGGAAGATGGGCGCTGGATGAAGATTCCTCTCTCATAGTGCCGCTCCCTTCCTCACAGCAGTTTCCGGCCGCCAATGTCCAGATTCAGGGGTGCGATGTCAAGAGGTCGGCGGGCAATAGAACTTGTTCCCGACTCGCCGGTTTGAGACACTAGTGCAGTCCTTGGAAGGTGGGCGTTTTCTGGGTGAAGCCGCCAGGAGTGGCGTAAGTGTGTGGAGGCCCAGCAGATGAGAAGAAATAGGATGAAGGCTCTGGCAGTGAAAGGCGCAG
>CAZJBP010000017.1:0-29351 GCA_964544115.1 uncultured Victivallales bacterium
TACGCCGCGGCAAGCCCGCCTTGGGCCCCTCTTCCGCCACGGCCAGCCTGAGCTTGGTGACCAGCAGGATTTCGTCCGACAGGATATCGGCCAGCGGCTTCAGCTTCGGATCCGTCGCCACGATCCGGCTCTCCGCTGTGAGCGGCATCTCCCCGCCCTCGACCTTCAGCACCTTCGGCGTGGGCAGAAGGTTCAGTGGGTTCCCGGCGTTAACGGAAACGCACGCGAGTGACAACACCAGCACCAGCAGCGATGACAGCCTGACCACTTTTCGACTCATTGACGCACCCTCTTCATTTTCATCTTGTTGTTCAAGCCTCTCCAGTAAGCCACGCCGCGGGGTTGGTTACCTTGATGGTTTCGGGTTCGCCCGCAAAACGGAACCGGAACACGTTGATATACTTGCCCGGCGGATTCCTGGGCAGGTTGTACAGGACCACTCTTCCATTGCATTCCCGCCTGAACGGGACGCTCCTTCCGGTGGCCAGGAGCGTTACCGATGTCAGCTTTGTTTTCACGAGCGGGATGACCAGTTCCGTGCCCGGCCAGTTGAACACGCTGAAGTAGTAATCCTTCCCTTTGCGCGTCCAGCAGCAGCAGAACTCAGCGAGAAGCCCGGTGCAGCGTCGCGAACCGTAGATGGCCTCTCCGTTGACCTTCAGCCAGCGTCCCATTTCGCGCAGGCGGCTGGCTTCGGCGTTCCGGATCGAGCCGTCCGCGCGCGGGCCGATGTTGAGAAGAAAGTTCCCCTCCCCCGAGGCGCACATAGCAAGATGCTGAAGCAGCTGCACGGTCGGTTTGAAATTGCGGTCGTGCTTGATGTGGCCCCAGCCCGAACTCATCGTCATGCACGCTTCCCACGCCCTGCCCGGCTCCGCCGCACTCACATGACCCTCGGGCGTACCGAAGTCCTCCGGAGTTCCAGCACGGTTGTTGATGAGGATGTCCGGCTGCAAGCGCCTGACCATCGCGTTCAGTTCTTCGGATTTCCAGAGCTTGGCCCAGACGTCGTCGGGCCCGGGTTCATGATTCAACCACAGGCCGTCATACCAGAGGATGTCGATCTTCCCGTAGTTCGTCATCAGTTCGCGCACCTGGTCATGACACTGCCGCCGCATGGCCGCGAAGCTTTCCGGATCGCTCTTGTAGTTGAAGTAACCCGGGAACCGCCAGTCCATGAGAGAATAGTACAGGCCCACCTTCAACCCGGCCTTCCGGCATGCGCGCACATACTCAGCAACAAAGTCGCGCCGCGCCGCCGTCTTGACGGATGTGAACTCGGACACCTTGCTGTCAAACAGGCAGAAGCCATCATGATGGCGCGTCGTCAGCACCATGTACTTCATCCCGGCATCCTTGGCCAGGCGCGCCCAGGCATCCGCGTCGAACTTTGTCGGGCGGAAGCGATCGGCCAGCTTCGCATATTCCCGCACAGGGATCTTTTCAAAGAGCATCGTCCATTCGCACCGGCCCATCAGCGCGTGGATGCCCCAGTGGATGAACAGGCCGAACCGCGCTTCATGAAACCACTGGAGTCGCTTCTCGGCGGGCAACACCTTGCTCTTCATCGTATGAGGCCCTTTCACCGCCCTACCCTGCGGCACAGTAGCCGCTCTGGCACGGGCTGCTTCTCCCCGCCGGGCGCCTGCATGAAGACCTTCAGGTCGTCGCCCCAGCGGCCCTGGAAGCATCCCACCTCCAGAGGGTAGACACCAGCCTCCATGTTCACGCGGCCGCTGCACTCGTAGTATCCGTGTAAGCCGTCGTTGTTCACGACGGTCGCCGGGCCGAGGCGCAGGATGCTGCCGTCGCCGCTGCCGACGGTAAAGGTGTAAACCCCGGGGGTCTCGATCCGGATGAAGCCGGTGAAGCAGACGGCGGAGAACTTTACCTGGCGACGGATAGCCAGGTCGAAGCCGTCGACTTTCTGAACCGGCGACGACCGCAGCTCATCCAAGGACGGCATGACCTGCCAGGTGCCTTCGGCGTACCGGGCCTCCAGGCCGCCTTCCAGGCCTGAGGGCGCGACGCGGGGAACGCGGGCGAAGGTCACGGCCGTGACATTGCTCCGCTGGCCGTCTTCACGGAAATGGGCAGCCTTGACCACGGCGGCGGCCGAGAGCCGCAACGGCCCCTGGCAGAGCGGACTTTCCGGCCCCGGCTCAGATCCGTCGCAGGTGCAGCGCAGCACGAGGCCGCGATCCGGCGGCGGCTGGAAGGCGACCGTTCCGGCGGAGGAGGAGAACACGGCGGCCAGTTCGGCGATCGGCCGGGGGACGCCGTTCTTGTACGCGACCTTCATCTGGTCCAGGCGGCGGAAATGTTCGCTCAGGCGCTGCTCGAAGCCCTTCCACTCACGGCCCTCGGCCGGCGACCAGACGACCTCCGCCAGGGCCGGCATGCGAGGGAGGCTCATGTACTCGACGATCTCCTGCGTCGCCATCATCGCCGTCCACACGTTGCCCTGGGCGCCCAGAATGTGGCGATGCTTCTCCGGAGACAGGCCAGCGGGAATCGGTTCGTACTCATAGACCTTCTCCACCGGCAGCAACAGGCCCATCCGCTGCGGTTCACAGGAGAAGTCCGTGGACTGGTAGTAGTCAAAGTAGCAGTGCGTGCCGGGCGACATCACGACATCGTGCCCGGCACAGGCGGCGGCCAGCCCGCCCTCGACCCCCCGGTACGACATGACGGCCGCCTGCGGCGGCAGAGGCCCCTCGATGATCTCATCCCACCCGATCACGCGCCGGCCCCTTCGGTGCACGAACTGCGCGATGCGCCTGGTGAAATAGCTTTGCAGCTCGTCCGCGCTCTTCAACCCCTCGGCCTTCATGCGGGCCTGGCACAGCGGGCAGCGCTCCCAGTAGTGCTTGGGCACCTCGTCGCCGCCGATGTGAACGAACGCGTCAGGAAACAGCTCCATACTCTCGCTCAGCACACCCTCGAGCAACTGGAACGTCTTCTCATTGCCGGCGCAGAACGCGTCCTGCCGCTCGTTGCCGTCAACCGGACAGCGGAGCTCCGGATAGACGGCGAGGGTTTCAAAGGAGTGCCCCGGCATCTCGATTTCGGGCACCACGCGCACGAAACGGCGGGCCGCATACGCCACCACGTCACGGACCTCGGCCTGGGTGTAGAATCCGCCGTACACCCCCTCCGGGTCGTCCCGGCCGCGGAAGAAGATCGCGTCCAGGTCCAATGATCCTTTGCCGTCACCCGCCCGCCACGCGCCCACCTCGGTCAGTCGCGGGTAGCCCTTGATCTCCAACCGCCAGCCGCCGAAGTCCATCAAGTGCCAGTGGAAGACATTCATCTTGTGCATGGCCAGCAGGTCGATCCAGCGCTTGACGAAGTCCACCGGGAAGAAATGCGACGTGACATCCAGCATCATGCCGCGCCATGGGAAGCGCGGCTGGTCCTCGATCTCGACGCCCGGCACGTCCCACGCCTCGCCGGCAGCCGGTGTGCGTCCGAAGACCTCGGGCGGCAGGAGTTGCAGCAGGGATTGCACGCCGTAGAACAGGCCCGCCGCCTTCCGGGCGCGAATCGTCACCGCGCAGGGCGTCGCGGAAAGTGTGTAGCCCTCGTCCCCGAGCGCTGCCGCCGCGCCGTCCGTCGTCAGCACGATCTCTCCCCGGCCCGCCGCGGCGCCCGCGGCCCCGGCCACCGTGAGCCGGCGGCCCAGTGGCGTGGCGAGACGCTCGGCAAGGTATTCGCCGACGCCCAGAATGGTTGGTGCAGCGCTCTCGACCCGGATGACGGTCTCCAGTCCAAGGGCAAACCGTCCGCCTGTTTCCCTCATCTTCGCCGGCAGTGGGATGATCTTGAGGTTCATGGCGTGAGAGTCCTGGCAACACGAAAGCCGACGTTGCCGGAGCAATCCTCGGGGTCGTGGCCCTCGCGAAACACGCACCGGAAGTAGGTCGAAGGGACGAAGAGCCACGAGCCGCCGCGCAACACACGGCCGACGCCGGAAGTCGGAGCCGTCAGATCCCTTTTCTTATACCCGCCGTATGCATCCTTATCGTACCCGTCCTCGCACCACTCCCACACATTGCCGCTCATATGGTAGTGCCCCCATACGCTGCGCCCTTCAGGATACTGCCGGACGGCGCAGGTGTTCTCATTGCCGTTGTTCATGTAGTTCCGGCACTTGGTCTCGTCCCAGTCGTTCCCCCACGGGTACTCCCGGCCATCCACGCCGCGAGCCGCCTTCTCCCACTCCAACTCGCCTGGTAGACGCAAGCCCGCCCACCGGCAATACGCCTTGGCATCCTCCCAGCTCACGCACACGACCGGATGATCCGCCTTCTCCGCAGGAAAGCTGTTGCCCTTCCACACCACAACCCCCCACACATCCGCCTGATCGGGCGGCCTGTGGCCCGTCGCATCCACAAACCGCTTGTACTGGGCGTTCGTCACCGGGTGTATTCCCAGATAATACGCGGGCAGATCCACGGGGAACTTCTCCTCCCCGGCCAGGAACTCGCCCGCGGGAACGAGCAGCAGGACGCTGCCGTCGGCGGGGTTCTCGATCCTCTGGCTCACGCTCTCACCTCGCGATGGGTTCCCGGCAGACGGAACCCTCTGTCGTTGATGCTGTCTCGATCGTCACAGTACTACAGTGCGGGTCCACGAAATGCAAACCATGAACAGGCTCTCATGCCGGTGCGATGCTTGCAGTGGCCGCGGCAAGGCAATAGAATTCGCGAATTGAATATTCACGCGGTACAGGCAGATGTGCATCCACAACACGTTGCCGGAACGGACAGGCACCCATGACCAAGCATAGAATTCCGCCGACAACCACATCAGAAGCTGCGCCGGTATTCTCAACGGCCCGGTTCACCGTGGACCTGCCGACATTGCTCGCGCCGCACGACATGATCTGGCAGGAGCCGCTGCCCTCCGACTGGCGCCGGGGAGCGCCCCTCGGAAACGGGGATTTTGGCGTGGTGCTGTCCGGCTGTCCCCGGGACTTCTCTATCGTCGTGAGCAAGACGGATGTCTGGGATCGGCGGAACGACGACCAAAGCTGCCATCCGGGTGCCGACTTCCAGGCGGTGAGGAAGACCTACATCGACGGCGATGCGGCGGCGTTCAAGCGGCTGCAGGATGAAATGGCCGCCCGCCCCGCCCAGGCGAGGGAGCGCCCCCACCTGACAACGTGCGGCACGCTGCGATTGCACGTGGATGAGGGCATCAACGCGATCGATCTTCGCATGAGCGTGGTTCTCGCCGAGGGCGTTGCCCGCATGACCTACGACGATCGGCACATCACGGCAGCCGTTTCCAGCGCTTACGACGTGCTCGTGGTCGAGATCGATCGCGGCGTCGGTACTCCGTCGCCTGATCCGTTCGTCGAGACGTACGATAAGCGATTGCCGTCTCCCGAGCTGCCGTGGGAGTTCACGCGTCCGCCGCTGGACGTGAACCCCCGAGTGGAGTTCAAAGCAGACGAGGGTCTGTACCTGGCCACGCAGCGTTTTGCCGCGGGCGGCTCGTACACGGTCGGCATCGCCTTTACCGGCGGCCACGCAGATGAGCACGTCACACTGGCCGGCCGTCTGGCCGGGCGGGTAAGCGGGTTCACCGGCCGGCGTTGCCAGCTCTACCTGACCGTGGTCAGTTCTGCCGACGCCGCTGACCCGGAGGCCGAGTGTCGCCGACGCCTTCAGCGAGCGCTTGCGGCGGGCGCCGAAGCGATTCTCGACGCGCACCGGGCCTGGTGGAAGGACTACTGGATGCGCGGGCTGGCCAGCGTGGGCGACCGCAGGGTAGAGAAATGGTACTACCGATCGCTCTACCTCTGCGGATCCATGCTGCGGCCCGGCCGCCAGTCCCCTGGACTGCAGGGCGTCTGGTGCGGCGAGAACTATCCGTGGTGGTCTGCCGATTATCACAGCAACATCAACATCCAGGCGGTGTACTGGGGCCTGTTCACCAATAATCGCATGGACATGGTCGAGCCATACCTGCGGCTGTACTCAGGCTTTGCCGACCACGCCCGCGATGTGGCGCGACGTTACTACCGGCTGCGCGGGCTGAAGTTCCCCCACGCCGCAACCATCGGCGGCCATGAACTGACGACCGCCAGCTACTCGCGCCTGTCGCTGGATCCGTGCGAATCGGCATGGGTGGCGCAGGTCTTCTGGACGTACTACCGGTATTCCGGCGACGAGCGCATGCTGCGCGACGTCGCCTACCCGATCCTTCGCGACGTTGCGCTGTTCCTCGCCGACTACCTGGTCTGGGACCCGGCGCAGCGGGCGTGGACCATGCCGCCTGTGCCGCACTTCGAACAGGACTGCCTGCTGATGTCGGGGTGGGATGACAACACGCTTTACGCGCAGGCGCTTTTTCGACTCGGACTGAGGCAGGCGATTGCCGCGGCAGAAGTCCTCGGCGTCGACGAAGAGCACCGGAAGGAGTGGAGGGAGAAACTCAACGGCCTGGTGGAGCCGCCCACCACGCCGGAAGGAGCCTGGAAGCCATTTGCCCATCGCGATCCCTCCTTTGGCGGCCACAACTTCCTCCTGCCGATTGTCTTTCCGGCCGAAGAGGTGAGTGCGGTGCATGGGCCCGATCGCTGGAGGGAGCAGGCGCGCCTGACCTGGCAGAAGTTCAAGGGGCGAACGGGTTCCGGCGGAGCCTGGTGCGGCGGGCAGGGAATTGCCGAGATTCTGCGTATCGGCGAGGTCGAGGCCGCCTTTGCGGAGGCCCGGTGGCCGGAGAACTTTTCGACCAATGGCTTCGTCATCAATCCCGCGCTGATGCAGGCTGATCACGGTCCGGGCATGTGCCGGGTTCTGTCCGATTTCGTGGTGCTCGAGATGGGCGGCGTCATTCATCTGTTCTACGGGATCCCGCGACACGTGCCGGCGCGCTTCTTTTCATTGCGTGCACCGGGCGGGTTCCTGCTGACGGCGGAGAAGCGCGGCGAGGTGCCCGACTACGTGCTGGTGCATCCGACGGCCGCGACCGCGCTTCAACTCGCAAATCCATGGCGGGAAGCGATCGTGACGGACCTCCAGAACGGCGCGAGCATTGCCCGGACAAGCGAAAAGGTCGTGTCGGTCGAATTGGTCCTTGGCCACAACTACCTCGTGGCTCCCGCCGGGTTTTCACTTGAGGATTGCCCGATCGTCGATTTCGCCTGTCCTGAAACGGGCTCGATCTGAAGGACGCAGGAGATGACGATGCAACACATCCAGCGTGTGAAGGGGGTCTTTAACGGGCATCCCGCAAACTTCCCCACCGGGGCATCCACCGGCGCTGCGCTTCTCGGCAACGGCGACGTGCTGGTGGCAGCAGGCGGGGCTGCGGAAAACCTGACGTTCCGGTTTTCCAAGCTCGACTTCTGGCAGGCGCGGGAGGAGGCCGGGCCGCCTGGCGGCCCCCGGGGAGCAGCCCGCACCATTGGGGCGCTGACCCTGGGCGCGCCCGCCCTCAGCGGAGCATCCTACCTGCTGGAACAGCACATCCATGATGCAACCCTTCGCGGTCGGTTCGAGAAGGATGGGGCCATTCTGTCCATGACCGCATGGACACCCCGCGGCGAGAACGTCCTGGTCGTGGAGTTGCACGCTGCGGGTCGGAAGAAGATCACGGTTCAACCCGTCATTGAGATCCAGGACGGCAACGAATCGGTCGTTGATCAGGGAGTCGATAACGGGATTGCGTGGTATGAGCGGCGCTTCGAACAGGCGAATCTCCTGTGGAAGACCGCGGTTACGGTCGCCACGCGCCCGCTGGATGCCGGTCCGATTACGCTCGAGCCCGGCCGCACGCACACGCTCGTCCTCGCACTGGTGACGAACCACGACACGCCGGACCACCGTGCGCGAGCCGTGGCCCTGGTGCAGAAACTGAATGCCGCCGCCCTGGCCGATGCACGCGCCCGGCACTTGGATTGGTGGAGTGCGCTGTGGCGGAAATGCGCCACGATCGACATAGGCGACGAGTATCTGGAGGACCGCTACTACGGGTCGCACTACATCCTGGCCTCGTGCTGTGGAAACAGGAACTTTGCCCCTGGCCTGTTTGCCTGGATCACGAACGACTGGCCGGGTTGGGGCAGTGACTACCACGCCAACTACAACTTTGAAGCAGCCTGGTGGGGCGTTCTCACCTCAAACCTCGTTGAACTGGCCGATCCGTACGATCAGCCGGTCCTGGACTACCTGCCCAGGATGAAAGCATACGCGCAGCGCTTTCTGAACGTGCGGGGCGCCTACTGCAACGCCGGCTTCGGCCCCAAGGGCCTGCATGTTGACATCGCTGCGACGCCGTATGATGAAGGGCTCAATTTTCACGGACAGAAATCCAACGCTACGTTCCTGGCCCTCAACATGATCATGAGGTACTACCTCACGCAGGATCTGGACTATGCCAGACGATACGCGTACCCGTACCTGGTTGAAGTCATGAACTTCTGGGAGGACTACCTCACGTTTGAGAACGGCCGTTACGTCAGCCGCAACGATTGTATCTGCGAATGCTTCTTCTTCATGCTGTTGCCGCCCGACAGTGTCGAGTTTGAAAAAGCCAAGGACAAGAACCCGCCGCTCACCCTGGCCCTGATCCGGATGGCTTCCCGCGCCGCCATTGACATGAGCACGGCGCTGGGAGTGGATGCGCACCGGCGCGAGAAGTGGCGGCACATCCTGGACCACATCAGCGACTACCCCCTGACCACCAGAGACGGCACGACGATGTTCGACACGAGCGAACACGGCGCGACCCGGCTTGAAGACGCCGCTTTGTGCGTTAGTTGGATGATCTATCCGGGCAATGGCGTCAGCCTGTCATCGGACCCCTCGCTGGTCCGCGCCGGGGCGGACACCATTCTCTACAAGGAATTCTGGGATCATCCCAACTCCTTCTGCACGGTCTTTGCGGGCGCGGCACGCGTCGGCGTCGATCCCGATCTGATTCTCAGGCAGATGAAGGCGGTGACGGAGAAGAACATTCAGCCGAACTTCCTGTTCAACTTCGGCGGCGGCGGGATTGAGAACAACTCGGGAATTCCGGGTGGCCTTAACGAGATGCTGCTCCAGAGCCACGAAGGTTTCCTGCGCCTGTTCCCGTGCTGGCCGAAGGATCGCCCGGCCCGGTTCGAACGGCTGCGCGCCTACGGGGCGTTCCTTGTCTCCTCGGAGCTGGCGGGCGGCGAGGTTAAATCCGTACGGATTGTCAGCGAGAAGGGACAGCCCTGTACGGTCCTGAATCCGTGGGCCGGTGCCGTTGACGTCATGCGAAATGGCATGAAGAGCGAAACGGTCTGCGGCGAGCGCTTCACGCTGTCCACCGTGCCGGGCGAACGTATTGAGCTTCTGAAGCGTCCCTGATGATCCGTGAGTCGTAATTGGTACTGACCGTACCGGGATGGGGAGCTGCCGTAATGACCTCAAGGGAGATAGTGCTCGAGCAGATTCACCACCGCGAGACCAGGCCTGTGCCCTACACCCTCGGCTTTGAGGTCGATGTTTCCGAGCGGCTGGATAGGCATTACGGCAGCAAAGAATGGCGCGGCACACTGCAAAACGTCTTTGTCGGCACAGGCGTCGTAGACAACTTGAAGATGCAGCCCGAGGGCAGACCGCACTTCCACAAGGACCTCTACGGATCCATCTGGCGACTCGACCAGAGCCCGTGGCACCAGGAGGAACCCGCGCTGAAGGAGCCATCCTTCAAGAATTATCGTTGGCCCGATCCCAAGGAGGCGTTTTCTTCTCCGAACGATGTGCTGAATGCGCGGAAGTTCTGCTCCGAGAATAAGGACAAGCACTTCATTAACGCCAGTGTCGCCTGGGGCCTGTTCGAGAGCTGCTGGGGCATACGCGGCTTCGAGAACGTGCTCATGGATATCGTGGCGGAACCCGGTTTCGTCGATGAACTGCTCGACCGCCTGACCGAGCAGTTCCTTGCCTACGTCAAGTTCACGTGCGAGTCGCTGCCGGAGGTCGACGCGATCATGTTCGGTGACGACTGGGGCGACCAGCGCGGTGTAATCATTGGACCGGATCGCTGGCGCAAGCTGTTCAAGCCGCGGTACGCCAGGATCTACGACGCGGTCCATGCGGCGGGAAAGCGGGTCATCACTCACTGCTGCGGCAGCATCGTTGACATCCTTCCCGACGTCATCGAGATCGGCCTGGACGTGCTCGAGAGCTGCCAGCCGGAAGCACGCGGCATGAATCCCTATGAGCTGAAGAAGAAGTTCGGGAAACACCTGACTTTCTGGGGCTGCCTCGGCAGCCAGAGCACGGTTCCCTTCGGGACGCCGGACCAGATACGGGCTGAAGTCCGGCGGCTTTGCCGCGAGATGGGCAGGGGCGGCGGTTTCATCCTTTCGCCTGCAAAGTGGCTCCAGCCCGATACGCCGACTGAGAACGCGGCGGCAGTGGTCGAGTCGTTCGTGTATCAGGATTAGTCAGTGCCTCTGCCAGAGACAGTTCGGCCGCGGTCGTGTGCGGTGTCTAGCTTGTCGCGGTAGCTCCAACACATCATCAGCGATTGGGGTCATTGCATGGCGGACGAAAGCGAAGTTCACGTCAGTGCCGTAGGACGCAAGCTGGTCTATTCGATTAGCCGAACGGCAACATTCAAGCCCGGAGGCAAGCAGACCGTCACGATTCAAGCATGGGGGCGGAACGGCCTTCGTGTCCGAATCACCCCGGACGGAGGCGGACAGACCTCGGACTGGGCGCTGGATATACCCCTTGAGACCGAAGGCAAGATAGACATCTCGCCGGAGGAGTCCACGGTCCGGAACGGCAAGATCTCTGTTCGCATTCGCGACATCCATACTCATCGTGGGCACATGGAGTTCTTCCGCCACAGCGGTGACCGGGTCATTCCCATCCTCAGCGAGGAAGACTACGAAATATGGGCTCATAATCCCAACGTGCGCACGTTCAAGCCGACGGGCGACGGGCTGTTTCACGCTGAACTGAATTTCGCTGCGCGCGACGGCGAACGCTTTTACGGCATGGGGCAAAACGCCGCCCGGCACCTCAATCTGAAGGGCAGCGTGATTGAGCTTTATCAGCGGCATGTCAAAGCCGTCGTTCCCTTCGTCGTCTCCAGTGAGGGCTACGGCTTCCTCTGGAACAATCCGTCACTGGGCAGGGCCGAGTTCGGCACCACCCGGACCCGCTGGATTTCCTACGGCTGTCGGCAGATGGACTACTACATCACCGCCGGAGACAGCTACGCCGAGATCCTTGAGTATTATGCCGATGCCACCGGGCACGCGCCGGCCTTTCCTTACTGGGCGTCCGGGTTCTGGCAATGCAAGAACCGCTACGAGACGCAGGAGGAGTTCCTTTCCGCTGCACGCGAATTCAAGCGCCTCGGACTGCCCCTGTCGGTGCTTGTGATCGATGCCCCGCATTGGGACGTATTCGGCAACTGGAAGTTCGACCCGAAGCACTGGCCCGATCCGAAAGCCATGGTCGAGGAGATGCACAGGATGGGTGTGCGGATCATGGTCTCGCCCTGGACGCTCGTGGACGAGAAGAGCGAGAACTTCCCCTACATGAAAGAGCATGGCCTGTTCACCGGCTCCATAGGCGGGAGGAAGGTCAAGATAGTGGACTTTGACGGACTGAGCCAATACGACCCGACCCATCCGGCCGCCGCCGCGTACCTCTGGAGCAAGTGGAAGGCGAATTACTTCGATCTTGGCATCCGCTCATTCTGGCTGGATCCGTGCGACGACTTGCACGAGATCGAAGACTACGATCAGGTCCTGTTCCACATCGGGCCAGCCCGGGAGTCGCATTCCTACTTCGTTGTCGCCCATCAGAGGAACATCTGCGAGGGCTTACAGGCCGACGGCGAGAAGGAGGTGGTGACCATCTGCCGCAATGCCTGGGCCGGCAGTCAGCGATATGGAGCCTGCCTTTGCCAGCATGACATCCGCTCCACGTTTGAGCATATGGAACAATACATGAAGGCCGGGCTCAATGTGATGATGAGCGGCATCCCCTGGTGGAATTGCGACATTGGGGGATTCTGGACGCACGACAGCGCGGCTCAGAGCTTTCAGGAACTGATGGTGCGCTGGTATCAGTACGGCGTCTTCATGCCCGTCTTCCGCACGCACGGCTACCGGAAGAACAATGAGCCGTGGAGTATCGGCGGAGACACCTATCGGCATATAAGGGCCTGCCTCCTCCTGCGTGAACAGTTGCGCCCCTACATCATGGAGCAGATGGCGTTAGCGTCGGCGAAAGGCCTGCCTCCCATGCGCCCGGTCTTCTTTGACTTCCCCAACGATCCCCGGGCCGCTGAAATTGAAGACCAATTCCTCTTCGGCCCCGACATCCTGGTGGCGCCGATCCTCAAGTATGAGCAGCGTAGCCGGCAAGTCTACCTCCCGGCCGGTGTCGACTGGACCGACGCCTGGACCGGCGAGAAACTGGCCGGTGGACGGCTCGTCAAAGCCGACGCTCCGATTGAGCGCATACCCGTGTACCTGCGCGGCGACAAGCCGGAGCTGGCGAAACACTTCGCCGGCATTTACGCAAGGTAATCGCGGCGGCTCTGTCAGGCTTGGCGGCGCCAATCTACCAACACCGCGCCGTAATCCTGAAATCAGACAATCGCTTTCTGTTTAGAGCCGCCTGCTTTGGGTGAAGTGCCATTGGAGGGAATAGCGCCACAATCATTCCACGCCCACCGATAGCGCCACTCGGAAGCCGCGGAAGACATCGGACCGGTAGTCGGATCCGCTTCCGAAGCGGTGCGCCGAACGGCAGAACAGGGGACCGCAGCGCCAATCCCCGCCGCGCAGCACATGGCGGCTGTCTGCAGTTCCTGCGGGGTTCGTCACCGCGTCATGAGGATACTCGCCGTACCCGTCGCTACACCACTCCCAAACGTTGCCGTGCATGTCGTACAGGCCCCAGGCGTTGGGTTGTTTCTGACCGGCGGGATGTGTCGCTTGGGAGTCGCTGTTGCCGCCGTACCAACCCGCTTCACCCAGCGCGGCCTCACCATCACCCGAGTTGTACACGGTCGTTGTTCCCGCCCGGCAGGCGTACTCCCACTCCGCCTCCGTCGGAAGACGGTAGCGCTTGCCTTCCTTCTCGCTCAATTCCTTGCAGAATGTCACCGCGTCATTCCACAAGACCTCATCGACGGGCAGGTCGTCGCCCTTAAAGCGGCTCGCGCTCTCGCCCATCACGGCCTTCCACTGGGCCTGCGTCACCGTGTTGATACCGATGTAGAAGCCTCTGGTCAGGATTACCTTGTGCTGGGTTTCGTGCCCAACTCGGCCGGCCTCCGTCTCCGGGCTTCCCATCACGAACTCACCCGGCGGAATGTGGGCCAGCTTCATGGCACTTTGTCTTACCCTGGGAACTGCAAGCATGGCACTATTCCTCCACTATCGATGTCCGGGGCTTGCTGCCGCATCGGGTTGGGTGGCGATCTCATAGGTTTGCGCCCGCCAGGGGTGCAAAAGCAGGGGCGAGGTCGCAGGCGCAGTCTCGGTCAACGCCAGATTGATCGCCACCACAGGCCCCTGCAGGGGAACTGACACGGGCTTCTCGCCCATGTTGCACAGGCGAAGAAACAGCTTGCCGTCCTGCGGGAAGAGCGCCTGGACCGTAACCGCGTCCTCGACCTTGGGCAGTTCCACGGCCGACCCTTGAAGAGGCAGGTTGCCGCCCCGGCCCTCGAACTCCAGAACGTAGAGCGGACGGTCCCGTTCCACGGCCTGCCGGTGGGCGAAACCGCGTCCGGTGATTCCTCCGTACGACCGATGAAGACAATACGAGTCCAGCGAATAGCCGGCATACGGGATCAGCGCAAAGCGGTAGGTGTACATGCCTTCCATGAGCCTCGGCCCGCCCCACGAGTGATCGCCGCTGTAGGCCAGGATGGACTCCAGGGACGAACCGGCGGCGCGGTAGCCCATCGAGCCGCCATTGGAGATCGCGAGGCCGGACTTCTCCGTCTCGACAGACGCCCACAGGTTGGCGAACAGGATCTCATCCCCGGCCGGGGCCGTCTGGACGATGAGCGGCTGATGCCGGACCGCGCGCGGCCCCTTGCCGAGGAACTCCTCGAGCTGTGCGTTGAAGATGTAGCGCAGCTTGACGCCGTGATCGCCCTCACCGCCCCGTTTCGGCCTGTCGGGATCTTTCGGATCCGGGCAGCCGATGCGTGTGCAGAACGGCACGGTCAGCCGGATGTCGAGGTCGATGCGGGCGTTGTCGGCCGCGAAGGTGTAAACCATCTCGTAGGCGATCACACCCACCTTGCCGGTCTCGACCACGCGCCACACGCCGGGGCCGTTGTAGGTGACCTCCACGCGACCGCGCGACTCCTCCATGCCGCTGCCGATCAGGCCTGCGAGAAGGCCGGTCCTGCCCCCTTCCTTCATAACATCTCGGCCGGTCAGCTTGTCGCGCAACTTGACGATGCCGCCCTCCGGGCCGAAAGCCACCTGGTAGCGCCCGGTCTCAAAGGCTTGCGCATCTCCCGACGCGGCCACGGCAGTGGCCGGTGTGCCTGGCTCGATGCGGTAGACCTTGTATCCCAACGCCGGCACGTCGCGGGCCACGAAGCAGACGCCGGACGGCCCTTCCTGTCCTGCCGCGGCGCTGCCGTCCGGGGCGATCACTCGCACCGGCCCGGCGTCGTTCAGGAAGACCGCTTCGGTACGCGGATGCGCCGTTGGGTTGAACACGAACACGGCGTCGCCCTTCACCTGGGTCCGCCCCGCGACGAAGCCGGCCGTCTCCCTGGCCAGATCCTGCGAAAGCTTCATCGACGGATCCGTGAAGTCGCGTCCCTCCTTGTAGATGCCGGCGGCCACCGAGTCGTGGTGCTCGGCGATGAGCAGGTTCTTCCAGGCGTCGTCCAGGCGCGTCTGGTGGGCGGGTGCCCACTTGAATCCGTTCAGGATGGCGGTTACCGCCAGCGCCTCGGCCATCAGCGCCTGGCTCGAAGCGACGCGCGGCCCGGTCCACGAACAGCTGCCGCAGTAACCCCAGGGCTGTGCCGGCATGAAATCATTCGGGCCCACCTGGAAATGGACGGGCTTGATACCCGAGCGCTTGACGATATCGAAGTACTCCGGGACGGTCACCCACTTCGTGTTCGCGGCATGCGCCTTGGCATCCTGCATGAGCCCCGGGTTGGGGCGGGTGCCCCAATCATCGCAGCGCGAGATGAGCGGATGCTGGACGCCCCGGGAGAGCATCTCAGCCTTGAACGCCTCCATGTGCGCCCATGTCCCCCAGCCCCCGTGGCCCGTCATCAGCCACATGTTGCCCCAGCATTGCTCAAGCCCGCTGTAGGCCGGGATCGCCGGAATCGATGAGCCGTCGAGGCCAGTCCACAGCACCCAGTCGGCGTCTCGCGCCGGCCCGTCGCCACCGTACTGCATGTGGGTGCGGAAGAAAGCTCCGCGATAGCCCATACCCGCGAGGATCTGCGGGAGCTGCGGCATGGTCTCGTGCTCGCTGTAGATGTAGATGTCGTTGTCGTACCCGAGGTGCTCCTTGAGGGCGCGCGTCCCGTAGAAGATCTGCCGGATGCCGGATTCCTCCGATATGAATGTGAAATACGGCTGGCCGTAGGAGCCGCCGTCCGGCAGCCACCGGCCCTTGTAGCGGGCGATCCATTCCCGCGCCTCCTTGACGAAGGCCGGATCGTTCTTCGCCAGCCAATCCCATGTCCACCCTTCGACCTGAGAGCCGGTTCTGAATTCCGGGTTCGCCTCGACCAAGGCGATGGTCTTGCGGGCCTCCTCCTGGATGTGAGGGTAGCCGACGGCATGGTCGTACGTGAGCAGGTAGAGCGGAGTGTCCTCGGGACTTGGCATGGAAGAGGAGTTATTCAGCACTGGCTTCATCTAAAGACACCATGCGGATTTGAATCTGGAACTCAGGAAGAGGCCGTCAGCCCATAACTTCCTGAGCTCCACATTGGTCCTGCTGCGAACGGGTGGTTAAGGGGCGGGGCTTACTGTTCGTCGTACGCCTTGATCGGGCGGTACCAGATGTTGCGGTACCTGACCAGATCGCCGTGATCCTGGAGCTTGAGCGGCCCGGTGGGCGCGTGCGCCTTGTAGGAATAGACGTCACAGTGTCCGGTGGGACCCATGAGTTCCACGTGGTTATGGACCAGGACGCCATTGTGCAGCAGCGTCAGGTAGGCCGGCTTGACCAGGGCCACGCCGCTGAAGCGCGGGGCGGTCCAGAGGATGTCGTAGGTCTGCCACTCGCCGGGTTTGCGGCACGCATTGACGAGGGGCGGGAATTGGCCATAGACCGACGCGGTGATGCCGTCGGCATAGGTGGGGTTCTTGTAGCCGTCCAGCACCTGGATTTCATAGATGCCCATCAGGAATACGCCGCTGTTGCCGCGGCCCTGGCTCTCGCTCTTGACCTCGGCCGGACAGGCGAACTCCAGGTGCAGTTGGCAATCGCCGAAACGTTCCTTCGTCCAGATGTCCCCGGTGCTCGGCACTACATGCATCTGTCCGTTTTCGGCTTTCCACTTGGCGTCGCCGTCGCGTCCCGCCCAGCCGGAAATGCCGCTGCCGTCAAAGAGGAAGATGGCGTCCGACGGCGCGTGACCGGCTTCGGCGCCGGGCGTGACGATTCTGGGTTGAGGACGCCGATAGTCATGTACCTGCCATTGCCCGCCGGGCAGCAGAGGGGTGTCGTCGTATCCGATTTTCGCCATGGCTGATCTCCTGTGTTGAAGCGGTTGAGACTCTCACCCTCCCACGGGGACGTAAGTCGTGAGGCTAGGACTCGCGGCTGCGCCTGTCCACATTCTTTTCACGCACCGAATGGCTCCGTTCCGGCGCTCGGCGCATCCGTTTCACGGCGTATGCCTACCCTTTGATGTTGCCTCCGGGGGGACCCAGGGGGCAACATATGGCTCGGCGCTCGCACACAAGCTCACACCGGGCGACAGCCCGGCAGCGCACCTCGTGGAGGTGCGGGCATGGGAGGCCGGAACGTAAGCAGCAAGAGAGGTGCACTGCCATGAGGACTTTGAAGTTTGGCCTGCTGATGGTCGCCGCAACATGGTTCGCATCCTGTTCGGTCGTCCATGCCGTAGTCAAAGGGCTGGACCTTCTGCCGACGCCCAAGGTCATTGCGGTCGAACGCGGCGAGATGCCCCTCACGGCCAAGAGCCGGATCGTTGCCGCCGACCCAAGCCTGGAGCCGCTGGCGGCGATCCTCTCCGACGAGATCCTGATGACCACCAACCTGAGGCTCACGCCGGACAAGGGCGAAGGCAACCCGGGCGACATCGTGCTGAAGCTCGATCCCACCATCCGCGCAGACGCTGACATCGTCGCGGTGCAGATGAAGGATGGCAAGCAGCAGGTCGTGCGCACGCGCGATTTTGCCCACGCCATCGCGGTCGGCAACATGGCCGTCGTCACGGGCTGGGACTATCGCGCGGTGTGCGAAGGAACGGCCACGCTTCTCCAGGCCATTACCGCCAAGGACGGCAAACACGTCCTGCCCAGGATGACGGTCAAGGACTGGCCGCACGCGGACTATACCGGGACGATGATCGATGCCGCCCGGCAGTGGATCCCGCCCGACTGCGTCAAGTTCACCATCGAGGCGTGCCGGTTCTGGAAGGTCCGATACCTCCAGATGCACTTCAGCGACGACCATGCGTACACGTTCGAGTCCAAGATCTTCCCCGAGCTGGGAAACAGCAACTGGCAAATCTCCGACGGCATCGTGGCCCGGTGCTACACGCAGGAGGAGCTGAGGGATCTGGAGGCCTATGCCGTGGCACGCGGAGTGACGATTGTGCCCGAGTTGGAGACGCCGGGCCACTACGGCGCCATGGCCCGCTCGCGGCCCGACATCTTCGACGGCCCCGGCTGCATGCCCATGGCCAGCGAGAAGCTGTACGAGGCGCTCGACAAGCTGGTGGGCGAGATGTGCTCCATCTTCAAGTCCACCCCCTACTTCCACATCGGCTGCGACGAGTGCAACTTCGATAACGTCGAGAGCTGGCCGGGGGCGGAGGAGTACATGGCCGCGCATACGCTGCCGAAGGACGACCACCCGCTGAACGACGCCTGGCAGGTCTACATCATGCACGTCTTCCGCATGCAGGAGATCTGCCGCAAATACGGCAAGTTCACCGTTGCCTGGGACGGGTTTGCCGCGGATGACCGGCTCAAGGATGGTATGGTTGTCATGAGCTGGTACTGGCCGCAGAACGCCGCCAATCAGGAAAAGAATGGCTGGACGCTGATCTCGGTGCCCTGGTTCATGGAGCCGCTCCCCGAGTGGAACCTCTACAACGCCAACGGCCACCGCTTCAAGCGATCGAGCAACATCATCGGGGCGCAGCGACCGATGTGGCAGATGAGCGAATACTCGCTGCTACGGGACTACGTGCCGGGGCTGGCCGAGCGCCAGGAGCGAACGTGGGGGGCGGACAGCGCCATGGAAGAGGGCTACGCCAAGAACCGCATGGCCAGATCCAAGGATCGGATGTTCAAGGTGGCTGCGCCGGTCCGCGTCAGCACCGAGGGCGGAACCGTGCTGGGCGTGGCCGACGGCCTGAAGGGCTGGGTGGGTTTTAACGGCCCGCTGACCGTCAAGCTCGCGGCGGATCCCATGCCCGACGGCGCTACGATTCACTACACGCTGGACGGGACCGACCCGACACCGAAGTCGCCCGAATACACCCAGCCGCTGACCACGAACCAGACCTTTGCGCTGAAGGCGGCCCTGTTCCAGGATGGCCGCATACTCGGCGCGTGCAACCGCGTGAAGTACGAGTTGAGATAGTTGAGGAAGAGGGAGCGGCCGCCGGCGGGGGGCCTGGACTGAATAAGGAGGGATGCAGAGGAATGAAGACGAACCGAGTGATGCTGAGCGTGACGGGGGCGTTGGTTGTGGCTTTGCTGACGGGTACGACGGCGCCGGGTGAGACAGCAACGACCAATGTTCCACCCTCCCCTGCCGTGGTGCTGATCAAGGCCGGCACCAATAGCGGGACGGATCCGGAGGCCGGGGCGTACTCCCTGACGGTGACGAACTCCTTCTACATGGACAAGGTCGAGGTGACGAAGGCCCTGTGGGATGAGGTGGCCGCATGGGGCGGGGCGCACGGATACGGCTTCGGCGGCGTTTCAGGCAAGGCCACGAACCACCCCGTGGTGTCGGTTACCTGGTACGACGCCGTCAAATGGTGCAACGCCCGCAGCGAGATGGAGGGCCGGCCGGCTTTCTACCGTCGGGGCAGCGAAGTCTACCGGAACGGAACGGCGATCCCCGACGAGGCGTCGGCGCAGCCGATCGTGCCCGGGTACCGCCTCCCCACGGGCGTGGAGTGGGAGTATGCGGCGCGCGGCGGTTTGAAGGGCAAGCGGTTTCCGTGGGGGGACACGATCGATCACGACAAGGCCATCTACTTCGGACACCCCTCCTTCCTGGACTACGACAAGGGATACGCAGGCTATGATACGCGCTATTCCACGGGCGATCAGCCGTTCACGGCTCCGGTCGGCAGCTGCCCCCCGAACGGCTACGGGTTGTTCGACATGACCGGCAATGCGTGGGAGTGGTGCTGGGAATGGTCCCCCGCTGCGCCGAACGCGCACCGCATGGTCCGCGGCGGCGCCTGGTGCTATTCCCCCGATTACGGCCGGGCCGCTTCCCGCTTGAACAACGTGTACCCGGAGTACACCTCCTTCACCATGGGCTTCCGGTGCGTCATGACGGCGGGGAAGTAAGGGAGAAGCCGCCATGCGGAAACCGTTGCGCCGGGCGTCGGCCTTCATCGCGTTGGCCGTTTGTTGTGTGGTTATGAACGCGGGTGCGGGAGGGGTGGCCGATCTGCTCCCAACCCCGAAGTGGGTCAAGGCGGAGGGCGGCGAGATGCCGCTCACGGCGAAGAGCCGCATCGTCGCCACCGACCCAAGCTTGGAGCCGCTGGCCGCTATTCTCTCCGACGAGATCCTGCTGGTCACCAAGCTCAGGCTGGCCGTGGCGGAAGAGGGGCCCAAGGCAGGCTTGCCGCGGCGTAGTTCCGACGCTCCTGAGGTCGGGACGAAGCCGGGCGACATCGTGCTGAAGATCGACCCCTCGCTCCGGGCGGATGCGGACATCGTCGCCGTCCAGAAGAAGGACGGCAGGCAGCAGGTCGTGCGGACGCGCGATTTCGCGCATACGATCGCGGTCGGCGATACGGCAGTCGTGACGGGCTGGGACTACCGCGCCGTGTGCGAAGGCACCGCGACCTTGCTCCAGGCGCTCGCCTCGCAGGACGGCAAGTGCTCGTTGCCCAGGATGACCGTGAAGGACTGGCCACAGGCGGACTACACGGGGACCATGATCGATGCGGCCCGCCAGTGGATTCCGCCGGACTGCATCAAGTTCACGATCGAGGCCTGCCGGTTTTGGAAGCTCCGCTACGTGCAGATCCACTTCAGCGACGACCACGCCTACACCTTCGGCTCCAAGGCGTTCCCCGAACTGGGCAGCAAGAACTGGCCCATCTCCGACGGCATCATCGCCCGGTGCTACACGCAGGAAGAAATGAAGGACCTGGAGGCCTATGCCGTAGCGCGCGGAGTGACCATCGTGCCGGAGCTGGAAACACCGGGCCACTCGGGGGCCATGGCCAGGACGCGGCCGGACCTCTTCTCCGGCCCCGGCTGCATGCCCATGGCCAGCGAGAAGCTGTACGAGGCGCTGGACACGCTCATGGGCGAGATGTGCGCCATCTTCAAGGCGTCTCCCTACTTCCACATCGGCTGCGACGAAGCCAACATCTACGGTGTCGGCAACACCCCCGAGGAGAAGGAGTACATGAAGAAGTACACCCTCCCCGAGGACAACCATCCGCTGAACGACGCCTGGCAGGTCTACATCATGCATGTCATCCGCATGAAGCAGCTCTGCCAGAAATACGGCAAGATGGCGATCGCGTGGGAGGGCCTCGCCAGCGACAAGCGCGTCAAAGACGATATCGTCGTCATGACCTGGTACAACCCGGGCTTCGCCGCCGAGATGGAGCGGGACGGCTGGAACGTGATTACCGTCCCGTGGGGCGTTCCGGCGGAAACGTTCACCACCTGGAACATGTACAATGCCAACGGCCACGTGTACCAGCGCTCGAGCAACGTGCTCGGTGCCCAGCGCCCCATGTGGCAGATGAGCGAATACTCACTGCTCGGGAGCTACGTGCCGTCCCTCTGCGAGCGCGAGGAGCGCACCTGGGGGGCGGACACCGAAATGGCCGACGAAGCCGCGTACCGCGCGCGCATGGCGCGGTCGGCCGAGCGCATGTTCAGCGTGGCCGCGCCGGTCCGGGTTGTGACCGAGGGCGCGGAACTCCTGGGGGTGGCCGATGGTCTGAAGGGCTGGACCGGCTACTCGGGCGCCATGACCGTCAAGCTCGTGGCCCCGGCCCCCTCCGGCGCCCAGATCCACTACACGCTGGACGGGACGGATCCGACGCCGCAATCCCCCCAGTACACCAAGCCGCTGACGATGCAGAAAGACTTCACTTTGAAGGCGGCCCTGTTCCTCAACGGCCGCATGCTGGGCTCCTGCAACCGGGTCAAGTACGAGTGGCGCGACATCGCCGGATGGATCACGGAGTACCAGATGGCCGGTCCTTACACGAAGGAGAACCTGCCGGGCGCGCAGCTCTTCGATATTCCGTTCGATCCCGAAGCCAACGGCTCGGTGGACTGGAAGCCCTGGAAGGGGTCCGGCGCAACTCCCTGGATCTGCGACCTGGCGCCCCACGGCGATAACCGCTGCGGCTATCTGCGCACACAGATCTGGTCGCCCAAGGCTCAGGGCGCCATGCTGTTGATCGCCAGTGACGACGGCGTGAAGGCGTGGCTCAACGGCAAACTGGTCCACCAGGAGAACAAGGTTCAGTCCTACAATGACGATCCGGACAAGGTGAACGTCGTCTTGAAGGAAGGCTGGAATCCCCTCCTGCTGAAGATCACGCAAGTGGACGGGGGCTGGGGCGCGCGGGTGCGCGTGGTGGCCGCCGATGGAAACAAGTTCGAGGGGCTCAAGTTCAAGGCTGAGTAGGCCAACAGGGCTCCGCGTTTCCTGCAAATGGCCGGGCCGCCCTCGGCCGTGGATCCTTCCTGTTCTTCCTGAGTTCCAGATCGAACACGCTGTTACCCGGCTATCGGTTCGCCCGGGCGACCAAGCCGTCCGATTGTGCTTGTAACCGGCGCGCCGATGCGGAACATCAGCCGACGAGCAGGACCCTGGGAGGCTGAACCATGACCGAGATGAGCAGCCGCGAACGCTTTCAGACAACGTATGCGCACCGGGAGCCCGACCGGGTCCCGATGCTGGCCAGCCCCTGGGGCACCACCATCGAGCGCTGGCAACGCGAGGGACTTCCGGCAAACGTAGACTTTGCCGACTACTTCGGCCTTGACCATGTGGCCTCGGTCGGAGGCGATAACAGCCCTCGGCTTCCGTCCAAGCTGATCGAAGAGACGGACGATTACGTGATCCGGCTGGACGAATGGGGTACCACGGCGAAGACCTGGAAGCACCAGGAGTCCACCCCGCACTGGATGGACCGCACCATCGTGGACCGCAAATCGTGGGAGAAGGCCAAGGCCCGAATGGTGATGGGCCGCGACCGGATCGACTGGAGACATCTCGAAGCCAACTACAAGACGTGGCGCGAGAAGGGCTGGTGGATCCAAGGCTGGCTCTGGTTCGGATACGATGTCACCCACGCACGGATCGTCGGCACGGAGCGCCTGCTGATGATGATGGTGGATGACCCCGAACTGGTGATCGATATCTTCAACACCCAGCTCACGTGCAGCCTGCAGTTGCTCGACATGATCTGGGACGCGGGCTACACGTTCGATGCCATCAGCTGGCCGGATGACATGGGATACCGCAATGGCCCGTTCTTCTCGGTCGAGATGTATCGTGAGATTCTCAAGCCCGTGCAGAAGCGGGCCATCGAGTGGGCGCATGCCAAGGGCATCTATGCCCACCTCCATTGCTGCGGAAATGTGAATCTGCTGCTGCCTGAGCTGGTCGACATGGGGCTGGATGCTCTTAACCCGTTGGAAGTGAAAGCTGGCATGGATCCGATCCGCATCAAGCAGGCCTACGGCGACAAGCTCGTCCTGCACGGCGGCCTGAATGCCATGCTGTGGAACCAGATCGACCGGATCGAATCCGAAATGAGGCGCCTCATGCCCGTGCTGAAGCAGAATGGCGGCTACATTTTCCAGGAGGACCACTCCATTCCGGACAGCGTCAGTCTTGAGGACTACCGGCGGATCATCACACTGGGCAAGGAGCTGGGATCGTATGCGTAAGAAACAGGCACATTCGAAGAGAGACGCTGGGAAGACATTGCGCGTGGGCGTCATCGGTCTCGGCATGGGACAGGCGCACGTCAACGGGTTCCGCGAGCACCCTGAGGTTGAGGTCGTGGCCGCGGCGGACGTGGATGAACAGCGCCTGAGGACCATCGGCCAGAAGCTCGCGATCCCCGCGCTCTACACCTCGGCGGAGGAGATGCTGGCCAGCGAGGCGCTCGACGTCGTCAGCGTGGCCACACCGAACACGTTCCACAAGCCGCTGACGCTGCTCGCGCTCAAGGCCGGCTGTCACGTGCTGTGCGAGAAGCCGATGGCGATGAACGCCGCCGAGGCCCGGGCCATGCTGCAGGCCGCGAAGCGGGCCGGCAAGCGCCTCATGATTAACTTTTCGTTCCGTTTCACGCCGCAGTCCTGGGCGCTGAAGAAGGAAGTGGACGGCGGCTTCCTGGGGAAGGTCTACTTTGCCCGCACGGTCTGGATGCGGCGGCGCGGCATGCCCGGATTCGGCGGCTGGTTCGGCCAGAAGGCACTGGCCGGCGGCGGGCCGCTGATCGACCTCGGCGTGCACCGGCTGGACCTGGCGCTGTGGCTGATGGGCTACCCCAAGCCGGTCTGGGTCATGGGCACCACGGGCAATCACATCGCCGCGCCCATCGCGGCGCGCGAGAAGAAGGCGTTCGACGTGGAAGACTTCGCCGCGGGACACGTGAAGTTCGAGGACGGCTCCACCCTCGAGGTCGAGGCGTCCTGGGCGGGGAACATCCGGGAGAACGAGCTCATGGAGACCCGCATCCTGGGCTCCAAGGGCGGACTCGTGCAGCGGAACGTGGGCGAGGGCTACGAGTTCGATGCGGAATTGTACTTCGAGCGCAACGGCGTGCAGTATGACATGAAGCCGCACGCGCCGGTGCCCGGCGTGCGGGGAGCCATGTACCACTTTGCCGACAGCATTCTGAAGGGCGTGCCGAACATCGCCACGGCCGAAGAGGGGCTGATCGTCATGCAGCTGCTCGACGCCATCTACGAGAGCGCACGGCGGGGACGCCCTGTCCGCATCGGGTGACGGAGACCGCATGACGAGGCGCGAACGACTTCTGGCGACACTTGCAGGCCGTCCGGTGGACCGCCCGCCCGTGAGCTTCTACGAGATCGGCGGCTGGCGGCCAAACCCGGACGACCCGGATCCGTGGAACATCTACAACGGGCCCGGATGGCGCGACCTCGTGGACCTTGCCGAGAACCACACGGACATCCTGCGGTTCGCCGGGGCCGTTCAGCACCCTCATCCCCAGTGCGCTCGCGGGCAGTTCTTCACCACCGAAAGCTGGGAGAAGGACGACAGCCAGTACACCCGGACAACGGTCCGCGTCGCCGGCCGAACGCTGCGGTCTGTCACACGAAGGGACCGGCAGGTCTTCACGACCTGGACGCTCGAACACCTGCTGAAGGACATCGACGATGTGAAGGCGTACCTTCAGCTTCCCGCAGAGGTCTTCCTGCAGGGCGAGATCGACACCGCCAACCTATTTGAGGAGGAGAGGACTCTCGGCGACGCCGGAATCCTGCTGCTCAATCAACATGACCCTCTGTGTGCCGTTGCGGCGCTGTTCTCGATGGAGGACTACACGGTCTTCGCCTTGACCGAGCCCCGGCTCTTCCACCGCCTGCTGGAACAGGAGGCCCCCGCGCTGTCGGAGCGCGTGGAGAAGGTCGCGGCAGCCTTTCCGGGGCGGCTCTGGCGCATTGTGGGCAGCGAGTATGCCTCCGAGCCCTATCTGCCGCCCCGGCTCTACCGCGAGTTTCTCTACAACTGCACGAAGCCGCTCTGTGACGCGATCCGCAGGCATGGTGGCTACCCGCGGATCCACAGCCATGGGCGATTGCGCGGCATCCTGAACATGATCACCGACATGGGCTCCGGTCTCGACCCCTGCGAGCCCCCGCCGCAGGGCGACATGGAGCTTGCCGACATTCGGGCCGCCGCGCCTGACGTCACCCTCTTCGGGAACATCGAGAGCACGGACATCGAGAACCTTGAGGCCTCATTGTTTGAGGCGAAGGTCCGCAGGGCCCTCGACGAAGGGCCCGACGCGAACGGAAGCCGCTTCGTGCTCATGCCCTCGGCTTGTCCGTACGGGCGAGAGATCACGCGGCTCACAATGACGAACTACGAAACCATGATCAGGCTCGTTAACGCCTGAGGAGCTCATCCATGCTGCCAAGAGAACGAGTGATGGCTGTGATCGACAAGCGGACGCCGGACCGGGTCCCGGTCTACGGATGGCTCCACGCCAACGTGGACGGGATGATCGCGCAGGCCTGCGGCTCTGTCGAAGCGTTTGAGGACCGTTACGAGTTTGACTACGCCCACATCTTTGGAGGCCCAAACCCCCACTCGTGGGACATGATCGAAAAGCTGCGCCAAGCGAACGGCGGCGTCATCGAGCCGGGCGTCATGCTGGAGGCCCCGTGGGGCGATCCCAACGATTCCGCCGCGTATCAGAACATCCGCGACGCGGTGGAGCATCACAAGACCCGGCGGGGCCGGTTTGTCTACGTGCAGACCCCGGGCATCTTTGAAGCCCTGAACAACCCCTTCGGCATTGAGAACCACCTGATGTACCTCTGCCTCCACGAGGCCGAACTGCACGAGCTCTATCGGCGTCAGGCCGAATGGAACCGCGCCTTCGCCATGAACTGCCTCGACCTGGGGGTGGACATGATCCACGTGTCCGACGACTGGGGTGCCCAGCGGGGGCTGCTGTTCAGCCCGGAGACCTGGTGGACGCTGATGTACCCCTATCACAAGATCACGTGTGACGCCGTGCGGCAGCGCAAGGGCTACCTCAGCCTGCACAGCGACGGCAACGTCACCCCGGTGCTCGACGGTATCGCCAAGCTTGGCTACCAGGTCGTGCACCCGTACCAGGAATCCGCCGGCATGGACTGGTCGGAGTACCGGCGCCACTACGCCGGCGCGTTCGCCATCATGGGCGGCCTCGACATCCAGACGACCCTCGGCTTTGGCGACTACGCCCGGCTGCGGTCCGAGATCGAACGGGTGCTCCGGTTCGGCGCTGACGGGCGGCTTCTCTTCTGCACAAGCCATTTCGTGCAGAGCCATTGCACGATGGATGAGCTCACGTTTGCCTATGACCTGGTCTCTAAGCTTGTCCACAAGGAGTGAACCATGGCCCATCTTGAGACGCGCACGCTGGGCAGGACGGGGCTGAAGGTCACGCGCCTGGGCGCCGGCGGGCACTTCACGAACGGTCCCCTGGCCCACGAGGACGTCCCCCGCCGGGTGCAGGAGCTGAACCACCTTCTGGACCTCGGGGTGACCTATTTCGACGTGCAGTGGGATCTTGAGGAATCCGCCACCGCCGAGGTGATGAAGAGCCACAGCGACTCATTCACCGTGGCCTGGCCCCTGCACGCCATGAACCAGCAGGACCCGGATCGGGTCCGTCAGTATGTGATCGACTACTGTCACGACCATCGCCAGCGCTTCGGGATCCAGCACGTGGATATTCTTCTATGGATCGCCCTGGGGTTTGAGGACGATCGGAGCGCGGAACGCATCCGTGGCGCGGAAGCGGGGTTTCAGGCGATGAAGGCCGAGGGCTTCTGCGACCACTTCGGGTTCTCGTGCCATCACTCGCCGCAGTCGGCGTTGCGGGCGATTACAGAGTTCAACGCATTTGACGTGATGATGGTGCCCTACAGCCCCCTCCATCCGGCGGCGGGCCGCGAACTGTTGCCGGAGGCGCGGCAGCGGGGCGTGGGCACGGTCGCGATGAAGCCCTTCGGCGGCGGCGGCGGGTTCCTGAACCTGGTGTGGTCGGGACAGGTCAGCCACCCGAGCGTGGCGCACCTGCGAAACGACAGCCGGCCCTACGAGGCTGCGCTGCGCTGGGTCCTTCGCGACCCGAACGTGGACACCACGGTCCCGGCCGCGCATTCCATTCAACAGATTGACGAACTCCACCGGGCCGTCCTGGCGGACGGCAGCGCGGACGATGACATCCTGGCAACCATGCTGGACGCCATGAACGCCTCCGCCGCGGACGTCCAGTTGCGCGGTGGTCTGGCGGCCAGCCCCGACGCCTGGGACTGAGGCCCGGGCCCGGCGCATCCCAAGCGCGGCAGGCGAGTTCCCGGGCGTTACGTCAACGCCCGGCGATCGAGGCCGACCGCCCTCCCTGTTGGCCGGGATTCATAGTTGCGCGAAGATGGTGCACCAGGGAGGGAACGACGGTGGCCCGTACAATGGCACAAGCGACCTCTCGGCCCTCTACAGCACGGGGATGCGCGATAATGACGGCAGCATCACGATAACGACCACGGTCGCTCCGTACCCCGTCTATGACGTGTACATCTACTACGGCAACAACCCTGGGACCGGCTTCGTCCTGGGTTCAAACTACTCCAAGCAAACCGGACGGACGGGTCCATTGTCCTTCACGATAGGCGCACTCAACGGCTTCTCCATCGTGGGCCCACCCGACCCCAGAGGCATCGTGCTTGTGGTCCGCTGATCGCGGATCACCGCACGATAATCACCGTCGTCTGCTTGGGTTTGGCGACGCCGATGGCCGTGATCACGATATTGTCCAGCGTCGACCCCGCGCCACCCAGAAGCTCCCACTCCATCGTGTTCAGACCTCTGGAATCGTTCAGGGTGAGCGTATGTGAGCCCTGCAGCAGCAATGGATTGCCGTCGTACGTCGCGTTCCACGTGTACTGATTGTCGGACTTCGTAACGTTGAACACCCAATGAGATGGACCCAGTACGCCCGGCACATTCATGACCTGAGATGTGTAGTCGTAGGCACCATTATAGTGATACAGCCGGTTGGCGCCGTGCTGGAAGCCAAGGGCCGAGGAATAGACGAGGTTGAGACCTTCCGCCGACCCCGGACCAAAGAGTATCGTATCCTGCTGGTAGGATAGCAGGTCGAACTCGATTCTGGCCGCCGTGTTGCCGTAGCTGAAGATATCCGTTGTATTCAGGAGCACATCGGATGACCCGTATATGTTCGCCTTTCCGTCCCGAACGCTCGGAATGCCGCCGCCCCATAAGTACCACCCGGGCAGATCCGTCAGGTTTGTTCCTTCGGCGTATGCGTTGAAGTTCTCCCGATAGATGACGAAGTCGCCCCGGGCCAACGACGCGGCGAACATGAGCACCCAGCTGATGACCCACAGACGTTTCACTCGATTCTCCGAGTCAGCGAACGATGAGCAGCGTGCCCTTTGGTTTTGCCGGACCGATGATCTGAAGGGCCGCGAAGTATTTTCTGTCTCCGGTGCCCTTATTCATCGTCAACGTAAACGAGGTCCCGGTCAGGCCCTTCCAACGGATGTAATTCCCGACCCCATCGGTCGTGGCATCATCGAACGCATAGAAATTGCTCCCGGCCGAGGTCACGGTGACGTCCGAGTCCACCGGCCCATTGGCGTCGGTGCCGACGAGACGGGCACCCATCTGCGCGTTGGGAACAATGTAGGTGATCACGTCATACGTGGCGTATGTGAGATTGCTGACCGTCGCTTGCGGGGCACGGCCGTAGTGGGACGTCAGCCCGCCGTTGAACAATTTGAACCCCGACAGGGGGCCGGTCTGACCAATGATCGTGTTTCCTGGAGGGGAGAGCTTCATGACGAAACCTGCTCCCGTCGGCTTGCCGTCGCAGTCGGTAAGGTTGGCGATAGGGATCGACCCGCAGCCTTCGTTGTTATTCGCCGTGCCGATGTTGTTCCAGTTGGCCTGCGGCACGACGCCGTCGACTTCCTGAGGGAGCAGCGGATAGGCCATTTCGACCTGATAGACGCTGGCCGCATTCACGCCGATGTTCGCACCGGTTGCGCCAGTTGCGCCGGTGCAGCTCAGGGCAACGGCCACCGCTGCGGCACCCAACAGCCGCACCTGTCCCCTCAACGCCTCTGCGCCTTTCACTGCCAGAGCCTTCATCCTATTTCTTCTCATCTGCTGGGCCTC
>CAZJBP010000018.1:0-12580 GCA_964544115.1 uncultured Victivallales bacterium
TTTCAACCCGCTGCGCAACACGGCGTGATCGTCTGCAATAAGGATTCTCATGGTTGCCCTCCGCTCCTCACGGGTCCCGCCGGCATCCGCACCCGTACGGTGGTTCACCGATGTTCACGATGAACGCAGTGCCGCCCTCGATTTCAGGAAGAAGAATCCAACAATCCCGAAGGTTGAGACCGGTGACACCCATGCGGGCAGGTGCAGACCGAAGCTCTCCGACACCATGAACAGGCCCAGAATCAGTACGGAGTACATAGCCCCGTTCTTGAGATACACGTAGCGCTTGATTCGCTCGACATTGCCGATGGTGAGTTCGCGCACGATCAGCGCCCCCAATCCGTTGCCCAGCAAAATCAACGGCACGGATAGCGTAAACGCGAATGCACCCAGCACCCCGTCAATGGAGAACGTTGCGTCGATGACCTCCAAGTAGAGAATCTTGCTCCAGTCCGAGGTCCGGCTCTGCATCAAGTCCCTTTCGGCCCGAGCAGCGTGTTCACGGAAGCCGTGCGTGATGAAGAACGCAGTCGAACCCACCACTGCACCAAACGCCATCAACGGGTCTGCCCGCAGCGCAAACCATACGATGGTGGCCAGCAGGACCGAGACCACAGCGAAGAACCAGCCGCCCTGCCTCTCGAAGAATGCCTCGCCGACGAGTCCGTGACTCTTGGACTCCAGGAACAACCAGTGGAAAAAGAGGAAGACCAGGAACGTTCCACCACCGATCAGAAGCACCGGTGCGGACTTTTCAATCGCTGCGGCTGTGGAGGCGTCGTCTCTGAACGTCGCCGTCAGCGCACCGATCGGCCCCAGCTCCGGCACTGTGGCCCAGACAATCAGCCACGGCAGCAGCCCACGGACGAGGAAGACGGCGAACAAAAGCCCCCACATGAGGAACCATCGCCTCGCCCAAGGCTGCATCGTGGACAACACCTGGGCGTTGATAATTGCGTTGTCGATGCTGGTGATCGTTTCGAACAAGCCCAGTCCAACAACAATTAGAATAAGGGAGAGAATGTCCATGCTTTACACACTGTCGCCGAATCGAGTAGCCAGGGGTGGCCGCCGTACCCCAGGTCGTCCTTGATACCTTTCGTCAACCGCACGCTCTTGCCCTCCGATGTCAATCGGCTCCCGCCTCAGGCGGGCACGATCAGGCGGGCAAGACACCAGGCACCCACGCCCACCGGGCCAATGATCATCACATAGCGTCTCCAGTGGGCCATCGTGGCTGGCTTCCCCTCGCCGGTCTGCCCGTTCAGGAAACGGATATCCATATGTCGGACGATGATGAGAGAGGCCACGATCAGGAGGTATGCGGCATCATACGGGGATGGAAGTGCGGGGCGTCTATCAAGAATCAAGAAGAGGAGGAGCATCAGGAGTCCGTTGCCGAGGACCATCCAATAGAGGCGAACAAGGACTCCGACACCGCTGAGGGGGGCTTCTTTCTGCTCGGTCACGACATAGCAACCATTTTTCACGCCTAAGGCGTGCTTCCCGGATGGCGGCCCGACCAACCGATTGCCTGCGGCAAGGTCGCCCTGCCGCACCCCTGCCTTCCTCCGAACCGACTGCGTAAGGGTTCAGCGAAGACGGGAGAATTGTCTCACTATCAGCGGTCCTATGCAAGACATCGCCTGCAGACATCGCCTGCAAGCTCGCCTGCAAGCACCGCCTTATCATTGGCAGCTGGACATTCCCCACGACCCCCGCCTCGCCCCGAAATCCGCCCGATCCGACCTCGATTTCCACTGCCAGGCAGTGGAAAAGCGGGCAGTGGACACAGGTTTGAGTTGTGACTGGTACTCCGGTTAGTGGTCGAACTTGCGGCTGGATTCGCCCTCGGCAGGGGGGTGTCCGGGTTGTCGGGCAGTGGACTACGGAGGGCAAGAGCCCCGCAAACATTGGGGTTTCCGAACTCCTTGGCGTCCGGGGCGGGGCAAAGAAAGAACGCGAACTCGTCGCAACCCCTTGCAAATGAATCACCAGTGAAGTCGGCAGTGGCGACCAGTTCGAGGCTGGAATGCCCGTCTTGGGGCTTTGCTGACCTGCACTCTGCTGGCAGTATCGTGCCTCGCTATGCACGATGCCAACAAGACATTCTACGATTGCCGCCTTGACAAGATAACGCCTATCGGAATGCAGAATACAGACCTGTGCCGTCGCTGGCTTCAATCCCAGGCGATAGAATACAAGGGCATTCACGCCAACCCCGATGGCACGCTACGCTTGAACCTGTCGGGCACGAGGCATCTGGAATTGTCGGCTCTGACCATCCTGCCCGTGACGCACCTGTGCATTGCTGGTTGTTGGCGGATCACGGACTTCACGCCGTTGCGGAAGATGCGACTGGTCTGGCTCAACCTTTCCCGAACGAGCATCGTGGACTTGTCGCCGTTGCGTGACCTGCCGTTGACTCACCTGTCCATCTGCCGCACGGTGGTCACCACGCTGTGGCCCGTGGCACGGTTGCCGTTGCGATGGCTGGACATCCGCTCGACGAAGATCACGACTTTGCTGTCGCTTCGGCGGATGCCGCTGGAGGAATTGCGGTTCTTCCCCAGCCGAATCGAGCGGGGGCTGAAGTCGCTTCGATCCATCGGGACGCTGACGAAGATCAACCGCTGGACGCCAGAGGAATTCTGGAAACAGCATAGCGGCAGGGGTAGGCAAACCGCATCAGGTCACGGGTAGGTCTCTCGTTTGTTCTCAATCCTCATCCTCAATAGAACCCTTACGAAGTCTGCGACGGAACTCACGCCCTCCAATGGAAACGAGTAGTCTCGAAAGCCAGGAACATGGGGACTGCCGTCGCCAGTCATCAAACACCTCACGAGCATCCGGACGGCTAAGGAGGCGGAGCGATACCCGGAGCATGTGCTCCGGCAGAACCGCCTACTGAAATCGCCCGCTGAACAACTCGCGGCGTTCCGGCAGTTGCGGGATGCCGGCGTAGAATCCGCGCCTCTTGGATCACATCGACCCAACCCCTCAGGCGTGGGGGCATCCCGACACCCCCTGAATCAACCCCTGCTCTTCGATCACTCGCATCACGCGCGGCGGACGTTGAAACAACTGTCGGGATGCAGGAAACAAGTTGAACAAAGTCACAACTCCACGGAATCAAGGCGCCGAATCAACCTGAACTAACCTGAACAAATCGTTATGCTGACGCGGACCGTTCCAAAATGGCTTTGAAATGAGACAGGGCACGGTATGATCCGAGGGCATCGTATGGGTAAACGAACGACAGAGAGAGAACCCGCACGGAACGGATTGCGGTACCGCACGCCTGCTGGTTTCGAAGGCGAGTTCCAGCCGGGGTCCCATGGGCGCGTGCTTCGGAACCTACGAGGCATCATCCGCAAGCGAGACATCGACCACGAGGAATACGGCACACTTGTACGAGTCCAGCGGGAGTACATCGACATGATCGAGGAGGGCACGCGCTTCACGGCTGCGATCATCCGCCAGATGCACAGGGATTGGCTTGGCGGATTGTATCCCTGGGCAGGAGTCTACCGCACCGTTGAACTAGCTAAAGCCGGCTTCTCATGGCCGCCGGCATACTTGGTCGAGAAGAACATGGCATCGTTCGAGAGGCATCTGCTTGCGAAGACGACTCCCTGCCTGCCGGGAGCCGCTGACCGCGTCTTCGCAGACGTAGCGGAAGTGCATGCCGAACTGCTCTTGATCCATCCCTTCCGCGAAGGGAACGGTCGCCTTGCACGCTGGCTGAGCGATCTTATGGTGTTGCAGGCAGGACTCCCGCTGCCGGTGTACCGGTTCACGGGGAGTGGATCCACCAGCGAGCGTGAGGACTACTTGACGGCCGTCAAACGCGGATACGTGAAAGACTACCGCCCCCTCATGGATTTCTTCGCGAGGGCGGTTGATCGAGGGCGGCTTACCGACGGCAAACGAACGTGAACCCCCTCGAACTCGGAGGATTCCCTTGCACTTTCTGCAATCAGGTGGGCAACCGCATTGCGGTCCCGCAGGTACGGATTCGTCTTTGCCAAGGCAGCCATATCTGAACGCTACCACGTTGCGGGCCGAATGTGAACGACTATCCGGTCTGGCCCATCGGGGTGTTCTGACTCGGAGGAGAGCAGCCAGGAACGCATGACCCCATGCATCTAGCTCAGTGCACGAGCCTGGCCCGGTTCCGGATAAGCACTGGCACCACGGCCGCTAATGTGTGTGCCGTGAAGGCCGAAGACTTGACGCTTTTGGTGGCGGTCGTGGTGCCGGAGACGCTGGTGGGAAGTAAGTAGACGGACTGTTCGATGGGCAAATCAGGAGCCATTCTGTTCTTCGTTGCCTTCTTGATCTGCGGGTTGGCGATCGCCTTGGGCAACCACGCCATCATCGAGATCAGAAAGGCGGGTATCCCGCCGTTCCATCAGTCAGGCGATGGAATGTGCACGCTCTTCCTTGCCGGGCCGCTCCCTCCTCGGTGGCTGATGTCTGCCTGGTCGGGAAGCGTGCGGTTCCTGTGGCTAGGTTTCGTTGTTACCTTCCTGGGAGGAGGGTCGCTGTTGCTCGCCCGGCGGGCTGTCCGTCTCGGTTGGGCGTGGCTCATCATATGGACAACCGTGGTCACCACGGCTGGACTGTGGCTCGGGCTCTTCCTCGTTGCCAACCTCGGGTTCCCCGACTGACCCGACCCCCATCTGGACATTCCCCACGACCCCCGTCTTGCCCCGAAATCCGCCCGATCCGACATCAATTTCCACTGTCGGGCAGTGAAAAGACGGGCAGATGATCACCAGCGCGCTTCGGCGGGATTCGTCGAAGGCCTTACGGCCTGCGGCGCGTTGACAATTCGTGAAGATGAGCCAGATCGACCGTTGCCAGCGCCAGTTTCTTCGCGCGCGTCCACCCCTTGATCTGCCGTTCGCGACGGGCGGCCGAAGTGCGATCCGGGTGCTCCTCTATGTGGACGATCTCGCCTGCTCCGAAGATCCCGGTGGTTCGGCAGCCCTTGCCCTGTTCATGCTCGGAATGGCGGCGCGGCGGGTTGTTGGAGTGGCCGACGTACAGGCGCCCGTCATTCAGCTTGAGGATGTAGACGTAAACGGGCACGGGCGAAACAGTAGCGGAGCAGCATTGAGCTGTCGATATGTGTTCGACTGCGCGCATGCGCGCCTCGATGGAAGTGCAGGGAACTGGGATTGTCAGGGCGCAGGTAGGAGAGTCGAAAGCCCTTCGACTCCATCGCTACGCTCAGTCGCTCAGGGCATTCGCCCCGGCGTGCTCCCATTGACTCTCTTATGGCTTGCCATGAGCGAGGCGTGCGGCAGCACGCCGAGTCGAATGGCTCCGGCGACAGGGCTCGAACCTGTAACATCCTGGTTAACAGCCAAGCGCTCTACCATTGAGCTACGCCGGAACATCTTTACCGGTTCCGCGGGCGCGGGACCGATCGCTTTCCCCAAGGAAGAAAGCCGCGAAACCATAGCACGCCGACGGGTATTGTCAATCCCACGGTTCACGGCGGACGGGCGGTGACGCGGTAGTAGGTCGGCGCATCCGACGGGGCGGATTCGGCCTGCATGGTGCGGCCGGCGGCCGGAATGTCGTGGGCGTTGCTGACCGCATTCCATGGCCCGGCAGGCAGGTTGGTTGCGGCGTACAGGGTATAAAACCGCCCGGGCACACTGTCCCACGCCACGGACACGCCCGCCGGCCCGGAGGGCCAGAGGGCCGTAACGCGCAGGACGTCGGTGCTGTCGAGCAGGCCGGTTCCGGCCACGGCTTCGTCGGCGTTGGAGGCCCGGTCTCCGTCGGAGTCCACGTCCGGGCTGGCGAACTCATACGCCCCCACGTCGATCACCGGGGACCCGCTCGGGCTGCCGGCCAGCGGCCGCGGCAGGCCGTCAAGGTCGACCTCCAGCCCGGTTGCCGCGGTCCCGGCATCGATGCAGGGCGAGCCGGCGGCCAGCCGGTAGTTCTCCGCCGGCCGGTCGGCGAACGCCGGCGCAGCGCTGAAGTTGCCGCTGCCGCCCAGCAGCGGCGCGGAGCAGCACGCCTCGAAGGTCTGCCCCACGCCGGCCACGCTGACGTTCTCGCTCGTGTTGTAGGCGACGATGCAGTTGCGCACGGTCCCGCCGTCGCGCGCGTGGAGCCCGCCGCCGTCGGTCGGCGCGCCCCCGGCGTTGTCGACGATGGTGCAGTTCTCGATCAGCCACGCATTGCGACCGTAGACGCCGCCCCCCTTGTCGCCGGACTGGTTGTGATGCATGAGGCAGGCGCGCACGACGCCGGCCCCGTCGCAGAACACCCCGCCGCCGTCATCGCCGGCCGTGTTGCGGGCGATCACACAGTGCTGAACCAGGCCGGCTGCCAGGTAGACGCCGCCGCCGTCGGAGGTCGTGCTCGTGCCGTACACGGTGTTGCTGACGATGCGGCACGCGTCCACCGTCCCGGCGGCCACGTAGACCCCGCCCCCGATCGGCGAGCGGCCGTTGCGCACGGTGAACCCGCGCAGCACGGCGCCGGCGTGTTCCAGGTACACGGCGCGAGCGACGTTGCCGCCGTCGAGAATCGTCTCCGCCGCCCCGTTCACGCCCAGCACCGTCAGGGGCTTGCCCACGTGCACCTCCGCGGCGGCGCGGTAGATGCCGTTGGAGACGTAAACGGTGGTGTTGCTCGGGGCCGCATCGACCGCCGCCTGCAGGTTCGTGGCCGCCGTGGCCCAGGAGCCATAGGGGTAGAGGTGCAGGCCGCCCGGGGCGACGTACGTGGTCGCCGGCTCGGGCGTGACGCTGACATAGCCCGGCTTGAGCTCTCCGGCCATGGCACCGGCGTGGCTCACCGCGAGCGAGACGGCATAGACACCGATGTTGGTGTAGCTATGCACGACGCTGACCAGCCCCGTGCCGGACCGGTCGATCGCGCCGTCGCCGTCCAGATCCCATTCGAACCACGTGCCCGATGCCGCACCACCCGACAGGGCTGCGGAAAACATCACGGCCAGGGGGCTCCGGCCCGAGCGCGGCGTCACGGCCTCGAAGTCCGCCCGCAACGCCCCCGCCTCGTAGGCGCCGATGTCCGGCGACACCCCCTGCGGGCGGGCCGCGCCGTCGAGGTCGGGCGACGCCCCGGTGTCGGCCCCCGCGTCGATGCAGGGCGAGGCCGGCTGGAGCCGGTAGTTGCCGCCGGCGCGCGAGAGGTACCGCGGGTCGGCCGACAGATTCCCGGCGCCGGCCCAGGGCTCGCCGACGTTGCAGTGCGTCAGCCGGATGTCGGCCGGATCGTAGTCGGTGAGGACCGCGTCGTGGGTCACCTCGCCCGCGCCGATGATGCAGTTGGTCGCGCTGTACAGGATGCGGGCGGCCGGCGCGCCGAACTTGTCGTTGGCGTGCAGGCCCACGGTGTTGTCGGCCAGCGTGCACTGCGTCAGGCGCATGACGGCCGTGTTGGCGCCGCTCTCCTTGGCCGACACGCCGGTGAAGTTGCGGACGATGAGGCAGTTGGTCACGCGCGTCTCGGCGCCGTAAATGGTGATGCCGGTGTCGGCGTTGTCGCGGATGATGCAGTCGGAGACGCTGATGGTGGCGCGCAGTGTGTCGATCGCGTCGTCGTAGTTGTCCGCGACCACGCAGCGGCGCACCGCGATGACCTGGCCGGCGGACTGGGTGTGAAAGTAGAGGCCGTCGTCGTCGTTGGGGCCGTGCATCTCGCCGACCCAGCAATCCTCCAGCAGGACCGCGCTGGCCTCGCACTCCGGCCCCATCACCGCGCGCAGGAGCATGCTCTCGCGGAACACGAGCGAGTTGCCGAGGGAGGCCTGCATGACCTTGCCGACCAGGTCCGAGACGACGCAGCGCTCGAACGTGACGTCGCTGTGTTCGATGCGCAGCGCCGGGCCGCTGAGCGTGTGTCCGCCGGTGGGCGAGCGGCCGGCGAGGGTGATGTGCGTGTACTGGTAGAGCGATGGCGCGGCGTTGGCGTGGTGGATCTCCCCCCAGGGCTTTGTCGGGTCTGCGGCGGTGAAGGTGACCGGCGCCGCAGCGGTGCCCAGCGAGCGCAGCGTGCCGGCCACGTTGATGTCCTTGCCGGCCGTGCCCGTGGCCACGCCGTCGAGCAGCACCAGCGTGCCGGCGTCAATCGTCAGCACGTGGCCGGCCGGCACGGCGACGTCGTTGGTGACGTGAACGATCCCGTGCCAGAGGGTGCTCGCGCCGGGAAGCGTGCCGCCGACCGCGGTCACCGGCTCGCCGGCCAGCGAGCGCAGCGCTCGGGACGTCTCAAGTCCCGCCAGACGTGCGGTGAGGGTGACGTTGCCCGCGCCGGCGACCGTCACCAGCGCGCTGCCGGCGCCGTTGCGCAGGGTCACGCGGGCGGGGCTGATCGTGGCGTTGGACGGCGAGACCGAAAGCGCGACCTCCGCATCCCAGACGGCGCGGTCCACGCGGCCGGACGGGTCGAGCAGATCGACGCGGACGACGAGCGGGAGGCCGGGCAAGAAGCTGTCGCGCGTGTCGACGCTCAGCGTGTCCGCCAGCCACCACCCGGCCGCCCCTGCAGCGACCGGCACCCCGACCGCCGCCAGCGCCACGGCGAGCAGGGCAAGCCGCCTATGGGCAATCCTCATCACGCCGGAATCGTAGCACGGCGCCTTCGGCCTTTGCGATTCCGAGTTCCAGCTGAGTCCAGCTTGCGCCGCTCGGGCGATGGGTGTATAAAGGCGGCATCGTGTGAGGTTGACCTGTACGGAGGCTATGGCGAGGGGCCGCAGCCAACTTGGAGGAGGAAGCAAGAGATGATCAGCGACAAGATGGCGAAGGAAATCAACAACCAGATCCGCGAGGAACTGTATTCGTCGTACCTCTACCTGCAGATGTCGGCCTGCGCGACCCACATGGGCCTGGCCGGCACGGCCAACTGGTTCATGGTGCAGACGCAGGAGGAGCTTGCGCACACGCGCATCTTCTACAACTACCTGTGCAGCCAGAACCAGAAGGTGCAGCTCCAGGCCATCGACCAGCCGCCGATGAAGTTCAAGACAGCGCTGGAGATGTTCCAGGCCGCCTTGAAGCATGAGAACCACGTGACTGCGCGGATCAACTTCCTGTCCGACCTGGCGGTCACGGAGAAGGACCACGCCTCGCGGATCTTCCTGCAGTGGTTCGTGTCCGAGCAGGTCGAGGAGGAGGAGAACGCGACGGAAATCATCGGCAAGCTGAAGCTCACGGGATCCGAGGGCAGCGGCCTGTTTATGATCGACCAGGAACTGGCGACGCGTGTCTTCAAGATGCCGGCCCCCTTGGCGCCCGCGGGCGCCGCCTGAGCCGCCGGGCTACGTCGACGGGACCAGGGCGGGCGAGGGCCCGGAGTGAAGGAGGCGCCAGCGTGTACCGCACCTCGATAGCCGCCGTTGCCGCCTGGGCTGCGTTGGCTCTTGCCGCGGCGGCCCAGAAGAATCCGTTCTCGGCCGACGTGTCGACGGGAACGAACGACCCGGCGAGCGCGCGGGTGGTCTACCGTGTTCCGGACGGTCACTATATCTATGCCGACCGGCTCGGCGCGGCGGTCAACGGCGTCAGCCTGAGGCCGCTTCAACTGCCCGTTCCGAAGACGCATGACGACGAACTGCTCGGGGAGAAGGTGGCCATCTACGACACCGACGCCCCGTTCATCTACTCCCTGCCCGACGGCGCGCGCCCGCCGCTCACGCTGACTGTCACGTATCAGGGCTGCAGCATGAATCCCGCCCTGTGCTTCCCTCCGAACGACGAGACCTTTGCCCTCGGGCCTGCGGGCACGCCCGCCGTGCGGGTGGTCGCAGGCGCCCCTGCGGCCGGCGGGGCCGCAGCCGCGGAGCCCGGCGGCGGGCTTCAGATCCGCGGGCGCGCGTCGGGCTATCTCGCGTCCGATGCGTTCCTGGCGTTTCTCGACCAGGCGGAGTCCGGCAAGGGTGGCGGGGAGGACCGCCTCCAGACCGTGCTGCGCGAGAGGGGCGCCTGGGTGGCGCTGCTGGTGATCCTGGTGTTCGGCCTGGCGCTGAACCTGACGCCCTGCGTGCTGCCGATGATTCCGATCAACCTGGCCATCATCGGCGCCGGCGCCCGGGCCGGATCCCGCGGCCGGGGCTTCGCGCTCGGCAGCGCCTATGGCGCGGCCATCGCCCTGGTGTACGGAGCGCTCGGGCTGGCCGTCGTGCTGGCCGGGGTCAAGTTCGGCGCCCTGAATTCCTCACCCGTGTTCAACCTGGCCATTGCCGCGCTGTTCCTCGTGCTCGCGCTGGCGATGTTTGATGTGCTCCACATTGACTTCTCCCGATTCCAATCGGCCGGCGCGCAGGGGCGGCCGCGCGGAGGATTCCTGACGGCCTTCGTCATGGGCGGCGTGGCGGCGCTGCTGGCGGGCGCCTGCGTGGCGCCGGTGGTCATTTCGGTGCTGCTGCTCTCGGCCAGCCTCTACGCGCGGGGCGTGGCAGCCGGGCTGCTGCTGCCGTTCGTGCTGGGCCTGGGAATGGCCCTGCCGTGGCCATTCGCCGGAGCGGGGCTGTCCTTCCTGCCCGGGCCGGGCCGGTGGATGCAGTGGGTCAAGTACGGCTTCGGCGTCTTCATCGTCGGCTTCGCCCTGTGGTACGGACGGCTGGGGGTCTCCCTGCTGCGCGAGCGCTCGCCGGCGTCGGCAGAGGCGGTGGCCGCCTCCCGGGCGGAGCAGATTGATGAGGGCGGCTGGCTGACGTCGCTGCCCGAGGCGCTGGCCGAATCGGCGCGATCGGGGAAGCCGGTGCTGATCGATTTCTGGGCCACGTGGTGCAAGAACTGCCTGCACATGGACAAGACGACGTTTCAGGATCCGGCCGTCACGCAGCGCCTCGCCGGCTACGTGAAGGTCAAGTTCCAGGCCGAGGACATCCGGGCTGAGACCACGCGCGCCGTCCTCGACCGGTTTGGGGTCATCGGGCTGCCCACCTACGTGGTGCTCGCGCCGGGGGCGGCGGCCGGGGGCAGTATTCAGTAACCAGTGATCAGTAACCGGTGATCAGTTGCCGGTGATCAGTCGGCCGTGATCGGCGGCCATTCGGGCTGCAGGCCATAGGGCTCAAAGACCCAGCATGTGCGCACTTCCTGACAGTCTACAGCCTGACCGCCTTCAGCCTGCTGACTCCAGCCTGAGCATCATCATCGTGGGCGCGTCGGGTGACCTTGCGCGCCGCAAAATCCTGCCGGCGCTGTTTGCCCTGTACTGCCAGAAGCTGTTGCCCGCACGGTTCGCCGTGTACGGATTCGCCCGCACGGCGATGAGCGACGATGCGTTCCGCGAATTCATCACCGGCAACCTGACCTGCCGCTATGCGCCGGGGGAATCGTGCGGCGACCGGATGGCCGAGTTCCTGAGCCGCTGCTATTACGTCTCCGGCCAGTACGGCGACCCCGGCGCCTTCCTGGACCTGTACGAGAAGATGACGGCGACCGGCGGCCATCCGGCCAACACGATGTTCTACCTTGCGGTCCCGCCATCGGTCTTCCTCGACGTTGCGCGCGCCATCGGCGACGCCGGCCTCGTGCGCTGCGCGCCCGAGAACCCGTGGAGCCGCGCGGTCATCGAGAAGCCGTTCGGTCACGACCGCGCTTCGTCCGACCGGCTGACGGCCGAGCTGGCGGGCGTGTTCACGGAGGATCAGACCTACCGCATCGATCACTACCTGGGCAAGGAGATCGTCCAGAACCTGATGGTGCTGCGCTTTGCGAACCTGGTCTTCGAGCCCATCTGGAACCGTCGCTACGTGGAGCGGGTCTGGATCGACTGGCGCGAGGACCTGAGCCTCGAGGGACGCGCGGGCTACTTCGACGAGTACGGCATCGTCCGCGACGTCATGCAGAACCACCTGGTTCAGATCCTTGCCCTCATCGCGATGGAGCGCCCGGGCAGCGCCACGGCGAGGGACGTGCGCAACGAGAAGGTCCGCATCCTGCGCTGCGTGCCGCCGGTTGACCTCGACCGGCTCGTCGTCGGGCAGTATGTGCGGTCCGAGTGGAAGGGCTTCGCGCGAAAAGGGTACCGCGAAGAACCCGGCGTGCCGGCCGCGTCTCGCACGCCGACGTTTGCCGCCGCCGTCCTGAGCGTCCAGAACGACCGCTGGCGCGGCGTGCCGTTCATCCTGCGCGCGGGCAAGGGCCTGAACGCGCGGGAGAGCGAGGTGCGGGTCCAGTTCCGGGCCGTGCCCGACAACATCTTCGGCCAGGGCGGCCGCGTGCTGCCCGCCAACGAGCTGGTCATCCGCATCCAGCCCGACGAGGGGCTCTACCTGGGCGTGGTCAACAAGGTGCCCGGCCTCGACATGACCCTGGAGCGGACCGACCTGAACCTGCGCTACCAGGCCGCGTTCGGGCGCCTGATCCCCGACGCCTACGAGTGCCTGCTGCTCGACGTGATCGAGGGCGACAAGAGCCTGTTCATCCGCGCCGACGAGCTTGAGGCCGCGTGGGACATCTTCACGCCGGCGCTCGAACGGCTGGAGCGCGACCGGGTCGAGCCGGCCCCCTATCCTTTCGGCTCAACCGGGCCCGGTATTGAGCGCATCCTCTGAGGGGAGGGGGCAGGGCTC
>CAZJBP010000018.1:12680-28680 GCA_964544115.1 uncultured Victivallales bacterium
CCCCCCCCTACTCCGGTTCGGCGGTGCCCTCCAGGATCAGGCCGCGCGTGGCGGGATACCGGGCGTACCACAGCTCCAGCGCGTCGTGCAGGTGGCGGGCGTAGCGGAAGTGCGATCCGGTACCGGTCCTCAGTTCCGCCTCGTAGATGAACTTGTCGGCCGTGGTGGTGTGCTCGAACGCAAACTGCGTTCCCAGCAGCGTCCAGTAGATGTGCGCGGGATCGCCCCCGGCCAGCTTGCGGCGGGCCGTGGCGCTCAGCGCGCGGCCGGTCTCGCGCAGCGCGGCAAGGCGCGCGGCCAGCGCCGCGGCTTCGGGGCACGAAGCGGGCACCTGGTCTGCGGCGCAGTAGAACCCCAGCGGCACCAGCGGGCAGTGTTTGGAGCCCGTGCGGTGGCGGTTCAGGTCGCGGATCTCGGCCATGGCCACGGCGCGCCAGCCGAAGCGCACGGCGGTCCGGCGCAGCCCGGCGCCCACCCAGGCATAGCGGTGGTCGTGAAAGCGGAGGTCATCCGCCAGCGTCGCGGCATCGACCTCCCGCGGCGCAGACACCTCGAGGCGCGCCGCCGGATCAACGGCCGGATCGGCCGCGACGTCTGCCAGCGCCGGCGGCAGGGGCCCGGCGGCCGCGGCTCTCCAGGCCGCCAGCTCGGCGAGCAGCCCGGCGGTGGCCGACGGCGTGGCGCGCGCGTGCTTGAGCAGGCGGGGCACCACCCGTTGCAGCTCCCCGCGGATCCGCTCGCCCAGCCGCACGGCCTCCGGCCAGGGATGCGAGCATAGGTGCTGGCACAGCTGGACCCAGCCGCGCGCGGACATGACGAGCATGACGTTGGTCCGCGCCGCGGCAGGAAGAAAGTAGCGCGCGCGGTCGAAGGCGTAGTTCCGCTCCAGCCGGGCGGCCTTGCGGCGGCCCTTCTCCGAGACATCCGCAACCACCTCCGGCGGCAGGCGCATGAGCTCGGGACAGGCGCGCGCGAGGGCCTGCCACAGCTCCAGCGCCTCGCGATACGCCGCCAGCGCACGGGCCTGGCCCTCGCGCCAGGCCGCCGCGTCGGCGGCGGGAAGGCCCAGTTCTTCCGGATCGGGCAGCTCCACGGGCCCCAGGTCGATGTACCGGGTGGACGACTCCTGCCCGCCCGCCGTGGGGCACAGGCTCCACACGAGGTAGCCCAGGATCATGCTCAGGCCGTCCATGAACAGCGCCACCGGGGCCATGTCCGCGATGGACTGGTGACCGTAGTCAACCATGCGGAAGATCGAATCCACCGAGCGGTCGGGATCGGCCGGGTCGATGCGCGCCAGGATGCCGGCCAAGCCCTCGTTGCTGCGGGAGTAGCGCGCGCCGGTGGCGGCCAGCAGCTCCGGGGTCAGCGCCGGGCACCCGGCGGCCGCGGCGGGAGGCTGAAGGGCCACATACGTAACGGTCATGTCCATGGCGTCGGCACATGGTAGGCGCCGCCGCCGGTGTTGCCAAGCAGGGACTGGGTGTGCTTGGATAGCAGGCATGGTTGCCTCGCATACACACAGCAACGCGCAGGCGGCGACGCAGGGATTGATCATCAACGAGATCCAGTTGCTGCTGGCCGAGAAGCGGACGGCGCTGTCGCTGATGCGCACCGGGATCGCGGTGTTCGCGCTCCCGCTGTCGGTGTTCAGCGTGCTGATCGCCACGTCGCGCTTCTACACGCCGGGCGCCGTGCTGCACTGGCTGATCGCGGTGCTGGTGATCAACCTGGCGCTGGTCGCGCTTGGCGCGTACCTGGTGGTGCGTGCGCTGTTGCGCATCCATGCCATCGAAGGAAGTATTTCCCTGTTGAAGGCCCGCGTGCCGGACATTGGCGCGTTCGTCGGCTGAGCGGCGCGGCCTGGCGGCAGGCAGAAAGAGTCATGCGATGATTGCACCCGCAACCCCGAAGCAGGAGAAGATCCTGCAGCTGGTGGTGGAACTGACCGACACGGTCCCCTCGGTCTGGCGGCGGCTGCTGGTGCCGGCGTCGTATTCGCTGGGCGAGCTGCACGACATCATCCAGGCCCTCATGCCGTGGGAGGACTATCACTGCCACATGTTCCGGGTCGGCGAGCGCCGCTACGGCGAGCCGAACGAAGAGATGCCGGCCATCGAGGACGAGGAGGCGCTGACGCTGGCGGACGTCTTCCGCGCCAAATGCCGCCAGATCGCCTACGTGTATGACTTCGGGGATGGCTGGCAGCACACCGTCATGCTGGAGAAGCGCCTGCAGCCCGACCTGGAGACCGAGTACCCCGTCTGCGTGGGCGGCGAGAACGCCAGCCCGCCCGAAGACAGCGGGGGGGTCGCGGCCTACTATGAGAAGCTTCTGATCCTACGCGATCCGACCCATCACGAGCATGACCGCATTGTAGAATGGATGGGGGCCGACTTCGACCCGACGCACTTTGACCTGTCCGAAGCGAACGAGGCCCTGCGTTACGACCCTTCGACGCCTGAGCCCGGCGAGGATGTCGAAGATGTCGAGCCCGTGTCGTCCGCCGAAGTCGAGGGCCTGTGCGCGTGGTGCGGCCGGAGAATCCCCATGGAGGGCCCGGCCATCACATTCGAGATGTCGGTCTGCCAGCGCTTCCACCTGGGGGGGCTGGAGGGGTCGTATGTCCTGGTGCCGATGCCCGGCGGCGACGCCCGGGTCCCGGCGCTGGTTCCCGAGGGGGCGGGCAGCGGACAGACGGTCGTGGCGTCCCTGTGCTGCGAGCCCTGCGCCGAATCCCTGCGCAGCGCCTGGGGGACCGGCGGCAAGGAAGCGCCGCCGGATCCGGGGTCAGCCGACGACGACCCGTGACCCGCGCGAGGGACGGGCGGCCCGGCCCTACAGCAGGAACTGCAGACCCGCCAGCCACCAGTCGGGGCTGTCGCCCGTGCGGTATTCCACGCCGCCGCGGACGTTGTGACCCTTCATGAAGTAGTGCAAGCCGACGGTGTCGTCTTCCACGGTGGTTCCGCCGTCGGGATCCTGCAGGCTGTGCTTGGCCGTGACCATGGCCTTTTGCAGGACCAGGAGACCGCCTTCGAGGAACGCCGTGTTGCCGACGAACTTGGCGTTGTCCCAGTCGTACCACGCGCCGTTCAGCAGCAGGGCCGCCTTGTCCGACGCGACATAGCTGGACTGGAAATCCACCACCCACGCTTCATGGTCATCGGCGCTGCCCGGAACCACGGCCCCCTCCGCCATGGCCAGGGTCGCCTTGTCCTGCCGGTCGTAGCCCGAGCCCACGGTCAGGTAGGAGCTCTTTCCGAGCTGGTTCTGGCCGTAGAACCAGCCGCCATCGGTGCCCCGGCCCACGACGTTGGCGGCGAGGTGGCCGGTGAGGCGTAGGTCGGCATCGGGGTTCTTATCCATGGTGGCCGTCTCGGTCTCGTAGCCGTCGAAGACGCCGACGTGGTAGACGAGCCGGTCGGCGGCGAACTTGCCGTGCAGCTCGGCGCCGTAGTCGCGCCAAGTGAAGTCGTTGACCAACTTGACGGTCTCGGCGTTGTAGTCGAGGCCCAGGAGGCTGGCGGCAGAGGCGCGCGTTTCCAGCGAGAACGGCAGCAGGATCAGGCCGGCCATCACGCCGTGATTGGACTGGCCAAGCTGCAGGTCCACCCAGGCATCCTGGATGTCGGTGGACACGTTGTCGTAGCCGTTCCGGCCGGCGTTGTCGTTGTCCGTCTCAAGGAAGAACTTCACGCCTTCCATGGCCTGGCCCTGGAGGATGAGCCGGCCGCGCCGCAGATAGGCGTCCTCCTCGTCCGCCGCACCGTCGACGAAGGAAACGTGCGGCTGGATCAGGACCGACGCCTGCATCCAGGTCTGCGTGTCGACCTGCCACTTGGGCCCCGCCGATGCCCGGCCCGACATCATCGCCACCGCCACGAGAAAACCCGCCGCCACTGCGCCTGCATTCCTCATGTCTTGCCTCCGTTCGGACGCCCTCTCGCCTGCCTCCACAACGCCGGGACCCCGGCCGACCTGCCGAACAACGGGCCGAAGCTTACCGGCACGCCGACCCCACCTCAAGCGCCGACCTTTCCGCCGCTGTGCCGGATGTCCTTGCCCTCGGCGACGAAGACGGTGTTCTCGGCGATGTTGGTCGCGTGGTCGCCGATGCGTTCGAGGTTTCGCGCCATCAGCAGAAGGTCCAGGGCCTGGCGGGCGGAGGCCCTGCCCGACGCGATGTCGGGCAGGACGAGGTCGGTGACCTCCGCCTTCATCCGGTCCAGATCGTCGTCCTGCGCGAGCACGGCGCGGGCCTGCGCTACGTCGCGGTTGACGTAGGCGTGGAGGCTGCCGTTGACCATCTTGATCGCCAGCGCGCTCATGCGGCGGACGATCTCCGCGCCCGCCTCCGGCGCGCCCTCGATCAGGCGGTCCGCCTTGTGCGAGATGTTGATCGCCTGGTCGGCCAGGCGCTCAAGCTCGGTGTTGGTCTTGACGGCGCCGAGGATGAAGCGCAGGTCTCCCGCCGTCGGCTGGTGCAGCGCAATCAGGTCGAGGCACATCTCGTCGATCTCGACCTGCATGTGATCCACCTCCGCCTCGTGCTGCTCGATGCGGGCCTTCGCGTCGCTCTTGCCGTCGGTGAGAATGCGCACGGCGTCGAGAATCATCGTTTCCGCCAGCGCGCTCATACGCAGCAACTTCTGCTTGAGCAGGTCCAGTAACTCGTCCATGCGTCGCTGCATCGCGTGCTCCTTCCGTGATCCGGGTCTTCTGTTTTCCGCCTGTCGTCTCCGGCCTCAGCCATACCGGCCGGTGATGTAGTCTTGTGTCTGGCTCTTCGCAGGATTCGAAAAGATCTTGCGCGTCTCTCCGACCTCGATCATTTCGCCCAGCAGCATGTAGCCGCAGACGTCCGACACGCGCGCGGCCTGCTGCATGTTGTGCGTGACCACCACGATCGTGTAGCGCTTGCGCAGCTCGAGCATGAGCTCCTCGATCTTGGCCGTGGCGATGGGGTCCAGCGCCGAGCACGGCTCGTCCATGAGGATGACCTCCGGCTCGATCGCGAGGAGCCGCGCCACGCAGAGGCGCTGCTGCTGGTCAAGCGGCAGCGCCAGCGCCGAGTCCTGCAGCCGGCCGGACACCTGGTCCCACAGCCATGCGGCCCGCAGGCTGCTCTCAACGATCTCCGCGGTGCGGGCTCGATCGGCCGTGCCGGCCACCCGCAGCCCGAACGTCACGTTGTCCCAGACGGAAAGCGGGAACGGGTTGGGGCGCTGGAAGACCATGCCGACCCGCTTGCGCAGGGCGCAGATGTCCATGCCCGGCGCGAAGATGTCCCTGCCGTCCAGCCGGACGCTCCCGGTGATCTTGACGCCGGGGATCAGGTCGTTCATGCGGTTGAGGCAGCGCAGGAGCGTGGACTTGCCGCAGCCCGACGGGCCGATGAGGGCCGTGATGCGGTTGGCCGCGATGTCCAGGCTGACCTGCTTGAGGGCGTGGAACGCCCCGTAGTGCAGGTTCAGCGTCTCGATGGCTACCTTGTGCTCCATGGTCCTTCCGTCTTCTGCCGCGGTCACCCGAAGCGGCCCGTCACGTAGTCGCCCGTGCGCGCGTCCCGCGGCGTCGTGAAGATCTGCGCGGTTGCGCCGTGCTCCACCAGCTCGCCCATCAGGAAAAATGCCGTCGTATCGGCCACGCGCGCGGCCTGCTTGGTGTTGTTTGTGACCAGCACGACGGTGTACCGGCTCTTGAGGATCGTCAGCGCCTCCTCGATCTTCGCGGTCGAAATCGGGTCCAGCCCCGAGCAGGGCTCGTCGAGCAGCACGACCTCCGGCTCCATCGCCAGCGCGCGCGCCAGGCACAGGCGCTGCTGCTGGCCTCCGGAGAGGCGCATGCCGGAGGTTCGCAGCCGATCCTTGACCTCGTCCCAGAGAAAGGCCGCCTTGAGGCTGGTTTCGACCAGCGCCCTCTGCCGGTCGCGGCCACGCACGCCGGCCAGGCGCGGGCCGTAGAGGATGTTGTCCTCGATGCTCATGGGCAGGGGGATCGGCAGCGCGAAGACGACACTCATCCGCCGGCGCAGGGCCACGACGTCGAAGTCGGGGTGGTAGACGTCCTGCCCGTCCAGCAGCACCTGCCCCTCGAGGCGGAAGTCCGGGATCAGGTCGTTGAGCCGGTTGAGTGACCGCAGGAACACGGTTTTGCCCGAGCCGGCGGGTCCGATCACGCCGAGAATGCTGCGGGCCGTGACGTCCAGCGTCACCTGGCGCAGGCACACCGCCTGCCCGATGGTCGCGGTCACGCCCTTCAGCGCGATCTTGGTCTCTCTGTGCTCCGGCTGGCTCATGTGTGCGTTGCCCGCTCCGCTAGCTGCGCCGCGCGATAAACCGGTTCATCATCCAGTACGACACCATATTCACCGAAAGGATCGAAATGATCAGAACGGCAGCCGTCCCGTATGCATTTTCCATCGAGATGCCTTCCCGCGCCAGAATGTAGAAATGCACCGACATCGTACGGACCGAGTCCATCATCGACTGCGGCAGGTGCAGGGAGGAGCCCGCCGTGAAGATCACGGCGGCGGTCTCGCCGATGGACCGGCCGATGCTCAGCATCACGCCCGTCAGCACGCCGGGCAGCGCGTTGGGCAGCACGACCTTGTAGACCGTCTGCCAGCGCGTGGCGCCGAGCGAGCAGCTGACCTCGCGGTAGCTGTAGGGGACGGATCGGATGGCTTCCTCCGACGTGCGGATGATCGTCGGCAGCACCATGATCGCCAGCGTCAGACCGCCGGACCACAGGCACCAGCCCATCCCGAGCATGGTGACGAAGAGGATGAACCCGAACAGGCCGAAGATGATCGAGGGAATGCCGGCCAGGCAGTCGGTGCCGAAGCGGATCACCCGGGTCATGCGAGTTTCGGTCGTGTACTCGGTCAGGTAGACGGCCGTGCCGACGCCCAGCGGCAGCGCGATGGCGATGGCGATCAGCGGCAGGAGCGCCGTGCCGACAAGGGTCGGGAAGATGCCGCCCGCGCGGCCCAGGTCCTCGGGGTTCTGCAGCAGGAAGTGCAGGCTGACGACCGGCAGGCCCTTCTTCAGGACATACGCGATGATGAAGACCAGCACGGCCAGCGTGACGGTCGTGGCGGCGCCCAGGAGGCCGACCGCGAGGACCTGGGTGTATTTCGGCGGCACCCTCACTTGCGCGCTCCCGACCGTCGCTTCATCGCCGCCATGGCGGCGCTGTTCAGCAGCATGACCATCACAAAGAGCACCACGCCCGTGGCGAACAGCGCCTGGCGGTGGCGGCCGGTGGCATAGCCCATCTCCAGGGCGATGTTCGCCGTCAGGGTGCGCGTCGAGTCCAGCAGCGAATGCGGCACCTTGACCGTGTTGCCCGCGACCATGATCACCGCCATCGTCTCGCCGATGGCGCGGCCCATGCCCAGGATGATGCTGGCCAGGATGCCCGAGCGGGCCGCCTTCAGCACCACCATGTGCACGCTCTGCCAGCGCGTCGCGCCCAGCGCCAGGGCGCCTTCCCGGTAGGTGCGCGGCACCGCGGTGATCGCGTCGGTCGAGATGCTGATGACCGTTGGCAGGATCATGATGCCGAGGATCGCCGCCCCGGCCAGCACGCACAGCCCGGGGCCGCCGAGGTGCCCGCGGATCAGGGGTGCCAGCACGACGACGCCCATGAAGCCGTAGACCACCGACGGGATGCCCGCCAGCAGCTCGACCGTGGGCTTGATCACCCGCCGGACGCCGGGCGAACAGAACTCGCTGAGGAAGATCGCGCCAGCCACCCCGAACGGCGCCCCGATGACCATCGCGCCGAGCGTGACCCACAGCGAGGAGATGATCATGGGGTAGATGCCGAACTTGCCGGCGTCGGGCCTCCACTCCGAGGAGAACAGGAAGTTCGAGAAGCCCTCGCGAAGGATGAAGGGCACGCCTTCCTTGAGAATGAAGACGGCGATCAGCAAGAGGCTGGCCAGCGCGGAGAAGGCGATGGCCTGCAGCACGCGCTCAACCGCTTTCTCTGCCGTCCATCGCATCGTACCGGATGCTCCCCCTTGCGTTTCGTTCGCCCCAGACAGCTCACCGCGCCGGTATCAACCCGTTGGCCTTGATGGTGTCCTGGCCCTTGGGCGAGAGCACGTAGTCGATGAACTCCCGGCTCAGGCCCTGCGGCGCGCCCTTCGTCAGCAGGAAGACCGGGCGCACGAGCAGGTAGGCTCCGGAGGCGATCTCCTCGTTGGTGCAGCGGCTGCCGTCGATGGCCACGTCGCGGATGCGCTCGTTCAGAAGGCCGTGGGAGCAGTAGCCTATGGCGAGCGCGTCGTTGGCGACGGTTTCGCGAACCGTGCCGTTCGAGTCCTGGATCAGCGCGTTGGCGGAGAGCCCCTCCAGCTTCTCGATCTGCTCGAACGAGGTGCGCGTGCCCGAGCCGGCCTCGCGCGAAACGACCGTGATCGGCGCATCGCTCCCGCCCAGCTCTTTCCAGTTGGCGATCTTCCCGCTGAAGACATCCCGAACCTGCGCGGCGGTGAGGTTGCTGACCGTGTTGGCCGGGTTAACCACCACCGCGATCCCGTCGCGGGCCACGACGGTGCTCGTCAGGGCGGAGGCCTCGGGCGGCAGCGTCACCAGGTCGGCCATGCCGATCTGGGCCGCGCCGGACAGGGCCGATTGGATGCCGACAGCCGAGCCGCCTCCCTGCACCGTGATGCGCACGTCCGGGCGAGCGGCCATATAATCGCCGGCCAGCTTCTCCGCAAACGGCTGGAAGGCCGTGGATCCGGCCAGCGTGATCGTCTCCCGCTTGCCGCCGCACCCGGCCACACACGCCGCCGCCGCCACACACACCATCGTCCGAAGCACGGTTCTGTTCTTCATCGTATGCCCTCTCCTTCGCGTCCGTCATCGCCGGACAAAGCCCCGCCCCCGGAAATAGGCCCGCGCGCCCTCCGGTACGCGCCCGGAAGGCGCACCGGCAGGCGGGGCGCAGTGGGAGACTTATACCCCACGGCGGGAACCGGATTCAAGGCCCGCGTTCACCTGGCGACGCACTCTTGCCGCGCGGGGGTGAGCGGCGTATGATCTCGCATCCACGGTTCGCGGTCCTGACGGAGGAAAGACGCCATGCCCGATATGATGCTTGAGGAAATGCCCGATGTGAAATGCCCGCGGCGCTGGCCATGGGCGGTGTTGGCGGTGATCGTGATCGCGGCGCTTGTCGCGGCGCGGTACCTGACGCGTGAGCGCGCCCCGGCGACGCCGGCCGCCGAACCGACGGACAACGTCCAGGCGGCGCCGGCCGCCGCCGTTGTGGCGCAGCCGCAGGCGCCGGTGCCGGCCGCCGGCACCAACCCGGTGGCGGCCCTTCCGGAAGCGGAGGCCTCGGTGTTGAAGCTGGCCGATGACATGGAGCGGGACGGGGCCCTGCAGGAGGCCCGCGAGAAATGCTACGAGCTGTACGCCTCCACGAATCTCGCCGCCGCCGTTCGTCGCGACATCGAGGATCGGCTGGGCAGGCTCAACACGGCGCTGGTCCTGAGCCCGATGAAGATGCCCGAGAAGAAGACCCACGTCGTCAAGGCGGGCGAATCGCTGCAGATCATCGCGAAGAAGTACGGAACCACCGTGGAGTCGGTGCAGCGCGGCAACCAGATCATGAACCCGAACCGGATCAAGGCCGGAGACATGTTCGTCATCTTCACCGGCACGTTCCGCATCGAGGTCAACAAGACGCGCAACGAGCTCGTCACCTTCCTCAACGACCGCTTCTTCAAGCGGTACCCCGTGGCGACCGGCAAATACGGCAAGACGCCCGTGGGCACCTTTGAGGTCAGGGACAAGACCGCCCAGCCGACCTGGTGGCGTCCGGACGGCAAGGAGGTCCCGTACGGCGACGCGGAGAACATTCTCGGCACGCGCTGGATGAGCATCCGCGCGACCGGGACAACCGAAGATGTGCGCGGCTACGGAATCCACGGGACCTGGGACGACGCCTCGGTCGGCAGCGCAGCCAGTGCGGGCTGCGTGCGCATGCACAATAAGGACGTCGAAGAGCTCTTCGACCTCATCCCCCCGGGCACGCTCGTGACGATCACCGAGTGAACGGTCAGCCGGCGACGAGGGCGTCGACGTGCGCGCGGACGGCCGACGTCAGGCCCTCCAGTTCATACCCACCTTCAAGCACCGACACCAGCCGTCCCGCCGCGTGCCGGTCGGCGATCCGCACCACAATGCGGGTCAGTTCGGCGAAGTCGTTGTCCGACAGGCACATCTGGCCCAGCGGATCCCCGCGGCGGGAGTCAAATCCGGCCGAAAGGATGACGAACTCCGGCCGGAACTCTCCCATGGCCGGCTCGAGTCTGTAAAGGAACTCGTCCGTCACGTCCCGGCGGCAGGCGCCCGCGGGCAGCGGGCAGTTCATCGTGGTCCCCCGTCCGGCGCCACGCCCCTTCTCGTCGGCCCGCCCGGTCCCGGGATACAGGGGCCACTGGTGCGTGCTGAAGAAGAACACGGAGGGATCCTCGACAAACGTGTCCTGGGTGCCATTGCCGTGGTGGACGTCCCAGTCCACGATCAGCACGCGCTCGATGCCATGGCGTCGCTGGACGTAGCGCGCGCCGATGGCGGCGTTGTTGAAGATGCAGAATCCCATGCCCCGCGAGGGCCCGGCATGGTGGCCGGGCGGACGAACGGGGCAGAACGCGTTGCGGACCCGCCCCGCCATGACGGCGTCGACGGCCTCCAGCACGGCACCGGCCGCGAGGCGGGCCACCTCGTCCGACTGCGGGCAGATGTCGGTATCGCCCGTGCTCAGTTGGATGTCGCCGCCGGCGACGTCCCGCCGCACGCACGCCAGGTAGGCCGGCGTGTGGCACAGCGTCAGGTCGGCGTCGGTCGCGGCCCGGGGTTGGAGCCAGAGCCGGTCGGCTGCGTCCGCTGCTCCCTGTGCTCCGGCCAGGGCCGCGTCGTAGCGCTCGGGGCGCTCCGGGTGGCCCTCGCGGGGCGCATGCGCGCGGAACGCTTCATCGTGCAGGATGGCGGTCAAACCCATGTCGCTCCGGCCGTTGCAAAGCGCAAGCCATAGCACCTCCTTCTCGGTGGAACAAGCCGTGAAAGTATTGCGGCCGCTTGGCAGAGGCGGCCGCGATCAGGTATGGTGTCCCTCATCGCCTTGAACATGCCCTCCACAGGTCGCTGGCCCCGGCGCGCCGTTCTCGCGGCGGCGGCCGCCTTGTTTCTCGCCTGGATCCTTCCGCACGCGCGTGGGTTGATCAGCACGCAAAACGGGGGCGTGCGGTTTCCTCTCTGTTTCTTCCTCGCCGCGCTGATCCTGTGGCGCCGGCCCGGCGCAGAGTCGCCACCGCCTGCGACCCTTCACCCGCGGTGGTTCCTTCTCCTCGGCGTAGCCGGGGCGGTGCTGGCGATCGCCGGCCTCGTCCTGCCGGTGGGGCTGTTCGAATGGGTCGGCCTGCTTCTGGTCGTGGCCGCGTGCCTGGGCTGGGCGCTGCCGCCGGCGACGGCCGCCAACGTGCCGGCGGCGATGCTGCTGCTGTTCTGGGCGCATCCCCTTCCCGCGCGCCTGTTCGCGCCCCTGCAGTTCCTCCTGCAGCGGCTCTCGGTTGACGGCAGCGAGTGGCTGCTGCAGGTGCTCAATCGTCGGGTATGGGCCGACGGCATGGTCCTTCACACCGGCCTGACGATCTACGAGGTTCCGGCGTGGTGCAGCGGCATGCGCACCGCCACCACGGTCACGCTCGCGGCGCTGGGCATGGGCCTGCTCAAGCGGCTCCGCGGCCCGGGCATCGCGCTGCTGGTCGGCGCCGCGCTGGTGCAGGCCCTGGCGCTCAATATCGCGCGGATCGCGGCCATGGTCTTCTTCGTGCCCGTGCTGTCCGGCGCGACGGGCGTATCGTTCCTGCACGACACCGCGGGCCTCATCGTGGTCCTGGCCGTGGTCCTGACCTACCTCGAGATGCAGGTCATCGAGCGCGCCCAGCAGCAGCGGGCGCGCGAGAACGCGGACCTCAACCCCCACTGGTTCCGCCGCCTGTCCGAGTACCCGCCGATCTGGCGCGACCTCCTGCGCCACCGGGGGGTCCTGCTCTCGGGCGTCGTCCTGCTGCTGCTGGCCGCCGCCGCCTACAAGAGCCGGCCGCGCCACCGCGCCGAGATGGTCAAGGGCGTTGTGGAGGCCCTGGTCAAGACCCACAACTTCGAGCTGGCCGACCTTGCGGCGCGTGACGTTGAGGCCCTGGCGCCCCAGGATCGCGAATGGCGCCTGGTTGCCCTGCGCATCCTGATGATGCGGGGTGAGTTCGACCGCGTTCTGAAAGCGCTCGACGGCATGCTCGCGGAGAATCCCGCGCAGGAGGCCGAACAGACGGTGCTCCGGGCGTATTGCCTGATGGCGCAGGGCCACCTCGAGGAGGCCGCGGCCGCCGTACACCGGCTCCCGGAGGAGTTGCGCGAGGGCGATCCGCGGGTGGCCATGGTTCTGGCCGAGATGGCGCGCTTCGGGGGCGACCCCGCCGGGGTGGCGGCCCGCGCGATGCAGGCGGCGGCCTGGGGACCCAACCGGGACCGGATTCGCGCGCTCTACCCGTACCTGCGCGCGAACCGCAAGTGGGAAGCCATCGCCGCCACCGATGCGCATGCGCCTTACAGTGACCCAGCCCAGGCCCTCTGCGCCGCCGAGGCCTTCATGAACCTTAACGACGTCCCACGGGTCGCCGCCCTTGTAACGGAGCTGCTCCGGGCATGGCCCGGGGAGCCGCGCGCGATCGAGCCTCTGTATTTTCTCGCCGGAAAGGATCCCGGCGGCGTCTGGGAAGCACGGTTCTCCGAGCATCTGCTGCGGGTGTCCGACGCCGCAACCGATCCCGACGCCATTTACGCGCTCTTCGACAAAGGCTACGCGATCGGCCGCCCGGACCTCGTCTGGCGGCTGCACCGGCGAATTGAAACGCTCGACCCCGGGTATCCCGGCCTGCCGATGAACGCCGCCGTCAACGCGCGCCGCTGGTTCACCTTCCGCAAGGGCATGGTGGGAATGGAGGCGGCGCGCGAAGATGAGGTGGTGGATCTGCGGGCCGCCTACCGCAGCGCGGCCGCCACCGCGACCTGGGCGCCCGCCTGCCAACGGGTGCCGTACGGGAGCGACCTGAGCGCGGCCACCACCGTCGACATCCGCAAGGCGTATCTGGCGCGGGCGCTGGACGAGTTCCGGCGGCGGGCCGCCGCACGGAAGCTGTCGCTCGGCCTGCGCTATGAATACGTGCGCGCGCTCGAGATGAGCGGTGATATCGCCGGCGCGTGTACGGAACTGGACGCCATCGCGGCGGATGTTCCCGGGCAGCAATGGCACACGCGCGGGGTGCTCTCCGAGATCTACGAGCGGCGCGGAGACGGGCCGCTGGTCTACGAGACGCTGCGCAGCTACCCGACGGGCGCCGACGCCGAGCTGGCACCGATGCTGCGACTGAGTCGCGCCCAGGCCGTGTTGCACCTCGGGATCGGCGCCGTCGAGACTGTGCGCGCCGCGCTGGAGCTCTTCCCCCTGTCATCCCAGGCCGTCGAGACGCTGGCCGCGATGCTCAGCCAGTTCGATTCACCAGAGGAGGCCCTTCTGGTGTTGGAGAAGCCGCGCTTGCGCAGCAGCCCGTCCAGCATACCGGTGGAGGCACAGGCGCTGCACCGCAGTCAGCGGTTCGCGGAGGCCGCGCGCTTCAGCCGCGCGGCGTCGCTGCCGCCTCCTCCGCTGGATCCCGCCACCGAGCAGCGACTCTACCTGCCGCCGGCGGAATACGCCCTGCTGTGGTACCAGCGGATCCTGCCCTCGGCGGGCGAATTCGCCGCCCAGGCCGAACGCCTGGAGGCCAACCGAGCGCACAACGCCAGCCCGTTCATCGCGCGGCTGACGGATCTGTGGCTGACCTGCTATCGGGCCAATGGCTCCGCAGGCACAGCCGATCCGCGCCGCTGGGCCGCAGCCGGGCGCGACGCATTGGAGCAGGCCCAGTTGCTCAACCAGCTGACGCTGCTGCTGTGTCGCCAGGGGCGCATCGCGGACGCGCGCGCCGCCGCGCTGCAGGCCGCCGCGCTCCTGCCGTCATCGCCGCTGCTGTGGCGCACCGCCGTCAGCCTGAGCGGCCCCGACCGCCGCGTGCTTGCCGCGGCGCGCCGCAGCTGTCCGCGGGATTCGGAGCTGTGGCTGGCCGACTTGGTGACGACCACCCAGGTCGCGGCGGGGCTGGTGGCCCCGCAGCCGGCTGCGAACGATCCCGCGCGTGACGCCCTGCCCCCGGAGGATGCGCTGCCCGGCGATGTGCGGGCATGGGTTGAGGAGCAGGTGTCCGCGGCAGCGCGCGATAACCGCTATTCTCCGGCGGCCATGACGCGCGCCGCGGATTACCTCTACCGCGGCGACTACCGCCAGAGCGCGGCGAGCGCGGCGCACAATGCCGCGGAACGCGCAAGGGGCCTGCTCCCCGCGTATATCATGGGCTTGCGGTGCGCCATCGTGGAGACCGACAGCGCTCGGGCGCTGGATTGCACGCGGCAGGCGATTGCCTCGGCGCTGGCGCCCCCGCCGGTCCTCTACCGGAAACTGGTCGGCATCAAGAGCGCCGTGGACCCGGTCGCCACGGACAACGAAATGGTCGAAGCGCTGAAAGTGCTGCGGCGCGATGACCCGGGCAATCCGCTGTGGGCGCAGATGCTGGGCTACGTCCGGTTCCAGCGCGGCGGGTGGGAGGTGGTCGATGCGCTCGCGCAGATGGAAGTTGCGCTGGCTTCGTCGCCGACCAACCTCACGCCGTACCTGGTCGCGGCCGAGGCCGCACGCCAGCTGGATCGCGTCGACCGCGCCGTCGAGATCCTCACCGACGCTGCGACCCGCTTTCCCGAGGACTTGGCTGTTCTGAACAACCTCGTCTACAGCCTGGCGCTCCGCCCCGAGACCATCCCGCGAGCCCTTGACCTGCTGCCGCGCCTGCTGGAGCGGGCGCGGCAGGACGTTCGCGTCATGGACACGGCCTCGGCCGTCTACGCGGGCTCCGGCCTGCTGGATCAGGCCGACGTGATCCTTGAGCAGATTCTGCGGACCGCGCCGGAAGGCAGCCGCTCGTGGTTTCGGGCGCGCGTGCGCCAGGCAGAGGTCCTGCTGCTGCGCGGCCAGCCGGAGGCCGCAGCGAAAGCCCTGACGCAGCAGGTCGGCCGGTCGGCCGGGATTCCCGACGAGGATATGCTGATGGCGACGCGCCTGCTGGAAGAGGCCCAGACCGAAGCCCTGCGCGCCGCTGCCCGTAAGGTGCCACCGCCCGCGGTCCCGTTGCCGTGATGTCGGGTTCAGGCCGGCTCAGGTGGTCTTCCGTCGACGGCGGAGGGAGCTCAGCGAAAGCAGGAGGGCTGAGCCCAGCATGATCACCTCGGGCGGCTCGGGGATCGACAGCGTCACGTCATCGAGGCCGTAATCCTGAGCGCCCGCGCCCGTTCGATCGATGTAGACCCCGAGCCAGTCGATCGTGGACAGGTCGTCAAGGTACTCGCCCTCTGACCCCAACGTCCAGAACTCCGGCTCAGCAAAGAAGTTGAAGTTCACCCTCACGCCAGGTGCCCCACCGCCCGCGAACAGGTTCTCCGCCTGCACGTTGACCGTATCGTTCCAGTGGTCCTGATCCGACTCGGGATTGACCACGGTTGGAAACGTGATCTTGAGCCAGTTCTGATTGGCCCCGTTGTCCAGCGTTGTCCAGCCGCTGGCCCACTCCGCCTCGCCCGCGGGAAGCGCCCCGGACCAATCATGCTGCCCGAGGATCACGTCGGCCCGCGCCGAGGCGACCCAGCTCGCGACCACCGCCACGGCGATGCACGAGACCATCCTCGACGCCCACTCTTTGCCCATCGTACTCATGACGGATTGTGCAAACGCGGAACCTGCCCTCGCCCTCAGTGCCTCTCCGCCTCGATACGGTAGCATTTTGGACCCGCTTCCGTCGAGTCGCGATCCCCGGCCGATCCCCGGG
>CAZJBP010000019.1:0-15334 GCA_964544115.1 uncultured Victivallales bacterium
CGTGATCGAGGTCAAGACGCTGCCGGCGGCAACCGTCATGTCGGCGGGCATGCGCGGCGGCGACCGCAACGCGGCCTTCCGCGACCTCTTCCGCTACATTCAGGACCGTAAGGTTCCGATGACCGTGCCCGTGGAGCTCGAGCAGGGGACAAACTCGGCCATGCGGTTCTACCTGAATCGGTCGCTCACGAATAATCTGCCCGCGCCCTCCGACACCGTGGCGCTGACCGGTCGGTCGGAGCGGACTGTCGTCAGCCTCGGCCTGCGCGGCAGCTACAGCGAGAAGCATTACAGCGAGGCCCTGACCCGCCTGGCGCAGTGGCTGACGGAGCATCCGGAATGGGCCGTGGCGGGCGATGCCTACCAGGTCTTCTGGAACAGCCCCTTTGTCCCGTTCTTCCTCAAGCGGTCGGAAGTGCACCTGCCCGTGCGGCGGGTCGAAGCCAGCGCCGGGGAGCCGGGCGGCCGGTGAGTGAGGCCCCGATGACCGTGGCCGTCGGCATGAGCGGCGGCGTGGACTCCTCCGTTGCGGCGCGCCTCCTGCTCGACCGCGGATACCGCGTCATCGGCCTGACCATGCAGGTGTGGGACGGCAGCCTGGCGCTGCCGGACAACGGGCGCTCGGGCTGCTACGGGCCGGGCGAGGCGCGCGACATCGAGCAGGCCCGCCGCATGGCGGCCCACCTGGGGATACCGCACCACACGGTTCCGCTGACCGCCGAGTACAAGGCCAACGTTCTGGATTACTTCCGCCGCGAGTACCTGGACGGCCGGACGCCCAACCCCTGCGTGATGTGCAACCGGCGCGTCAAGTTCGGCGCGTTCCTCGACAAGGCGCGCGCCATGGGCCTGGCGTTCGACCGGTTCGCCACCGGGCATTACGCGCGAGTGGAGTGCGACGCATCGACCGGGCGCCACGTCCTCCTGCGCGGCGCGGACCCGCAGAAGGACCAATCCTATTTTCTGTCGCACCTGGCGCAGGACCAGCTTCGCTTGCTGATTCTGCCGCTGGGGGAGCTGTGCAAGGACGAGGTGCGGCGCCTGGCCCGAGCGGCCGGGATGGACGAAGCCGCCGACCAGCCCGAGAGCCAGGACTTCATTGAGAGCGACCAATACGACGCGGTGTTCGAAGGGTTGGCTGTGAACCCCGGGCCCATCGAGGACGCCGCCGGCCACGTGCTCGGGCAACACCGCGGGATCGTCTACTACACCGTCGGGCAGCGCAAAGGCCTGGGGCTGAGCGGCACGAGCGAGCCGCTCTACGTGACCGGGATCGACGCCTGCCGCAACACCGTCATTGTCGGTGGCGTGAACGCTCTCTTCAGTGATGGACTCACGGCGGGCGACATCAACTGGATTGCCGTGCAAGGCCTGACCGCTCCGCTGCGCGCCAGCGTCCGGATCCGCCAGCAGCATCGCGGCGCCTCGGCAACCCTGACGCCGCTGGACGGCGGCAACATCGAGATCCAGTTCGATGAACCGCAGATGGCCGTCACTCCGGGACAAATCGCCGTGTTCTACAACGGCGACCTGGTTCTCGGCGGCGGGACGATCCTGGGTCGCGCATAGAAACGCGCGCACGGCCCCCCGCAAAAAAAAGACCGGCCGGCGGGCTGGGAGCTTTGCAGCTCTCTCGCAGCCACACCGGCCGGGAGCAACGTTTCCAGAGTCGGTCGACTATTCGACGGTCACCCTGTAGAAACCTGCCTGTGCGCCATCCACCACTACCGTGACATTCTCCGGCGCCGTGGCGGGGATGCCCGCGGCCACTGTTTCAAAACTCGTCAGATCGCCCGAGCGTTCGAGCCGGAAGGTCTGGCCCGCGACGCTGCTCCAGCGCAGAATCATGTGGCCCGTTCCGGCGGTCAGGGTGCTGATCAGCGGGACGGGCGCCGCCTCGACGGTGGTCGTACGGGTCTGGTCGCCGCCAGACGCGCCGCCACCCACCGTCACCACATACGGGCCGTAGGTGTTCGTCGTGCCGGTGGTCTCCAGTTCCACCAACCGGTAGGAGTATGTGCCGCCCGCAACGGCGCCGGAATCGACCACCGTGTACGACCGCACGCCCTGTACCATGATCTTTGCGGGCACCAGCACGGCGTTGACGCGTGTGTAGGAGCCGGCCGCCTCGTCCAGCCGCTCGACGTAGTAGCCCAGCGTTCCCTGCTCGCTCGACGTCTGCCACTGCACGGCCACCGCCCCGTCATCCCTCAGCACGGCATCGAAGCCGATGACCGTCGCCAGCGTGGTCTTGACCGTCATGCCCGCGTCGATGGTCCGGTTGCTCTCGCCCGCCAACAGGGTGACGCTCAGGCTCGTTCCGGTGACGATGTTGACGTCTGAGTCAACCGCGTCGTCGGCTCCCTGATCGCGAGGGCTGAACTGGTAGGTTGCATCCGGCAGGTAGAACTTAACCAGGTAGAAACCCGGCCCGTTGTTGTCGAAGAAGTATCCGCCATTGGCGTCAGTGAGCTGCGTGGCTAAGAGGTTCGTCGTTCCGCCAACGATCCTGTAGAGCTCAATCTTCACATTTCCGATCCCGACTTCGCCGGCGTCCTGGATTCCGTCCTTGTCGGTGTCCAGCCAGGCACGGTCGCCGATGCTGGCGGCAATGATGTAATCCTCCACCTCGCCATTCTCAGCCAGGCCGGTCGGCAACAGAGCGCCGGCGGTGCTGAGCCTGAACCGCGCGTACAGCGGCGCGGTTGTCACGGTGGTGACCGGCACGGATACGCTCATCAGGTTGGTCCCGCTGGCGGCGATGACCGCGCTGGCCGCGATCTGTTCGCCCGCGCCAAACACGCCATTGTTGTCCCAGTCGATCCAGGCGTCGAGCTTCGCCCCCGGGGTCCCGACCACCCGGATGCTCGTGCTGGAGCCTGGAACAACGGGCGACAGGAACGTCACGCCGTCCTCGTCATCTGTGCTGTCGTTGAGGTCGTCGCCCAGGGCCAGTGCGCCGGGAGCGCCGTTCGCATCGGCATCCACCGAAGCGCCCAGGAGGGGGCCGCCGAGAACGATCTTATGGCGGGGGCCGTTCGCCGCCAGCGTCGTCTTGTAGCCGTCCGGAAGATCGCCGTAGTCGTAGATGAAGGTCGGCGGGATGATGGCATCGTATCCGTTCTTGTTCGGCGAGTTGTGCGCGCTGACGACCTCCAGGCTAAACGCCTGTCCCGGATAGGAGGAGATGTCGAAACTCATCTCGTAGACCATCGACCACTCCCACTGGTGGACGGGATCCCACCTGGGCCAGAAGTTGTTCGTAACGGTGTTGTCGGTGGGAATGTCGTCAGGGGACTTCCATGTATCGTTGGCCGTCCTCGTCCCTCCCAGCGTCATATCCCATGGACTGTTGTTCATGTTCCACGTCATCGAACTGGCCGACACCGTCCCAGCCGGTGGCGCACCGGTCACCAGCCGATCTGCGTCGGCCCCATTGTTGTCCGAGGTCCAGAGTCCGCCGCTCACGGCCGGCGCCTGCAGGTAGTCCTGCCCCCACGTCCACGACGACGCACCGATCGTCAGCTTGAACGCCAGGTTGTCCGAGTTGAGGAGGTCCTTGAAGCTGTGGCCCTTGGACCTGGTCCAGCCCGCGCTGTTGAGATAGGCCCGATCCCGAGTGACCACTTCGTCGCCAAAGACGTTGTCGTTGACGGTATTGCTGACCACCACCGCCGCATACAGACGCGTGCCGACGATGCGGTAGTAGATTGCGCCGCGGCCGGGATCGGCGTTCAGGAAGAAGTAGTTATTGCTATCCCCGTCCCCGAAAAACCTGCCGTCGACTGTCGGCGTTGCGGCCTGGACCTGCCCAGCCCCCAAGGTAGTGAGCAGCAGCGCTGCCACCAGGCCCTTGATGATGTTGTGCGTCGTCTTCATCGTTGCGCTCCTTCTTTGGGTGTCTTCCATTTGCTGTTCTGAGTTCATGTCCCTGAAAACAAAGAACCGACCTCACCTGAGGTCGGTTTTGCCATTCGCTCCACGAAGCCCAGGCAACCAGATACAGGCTTCGCTTCGTAGCGTCCTCGAGACCGGGCGAACCCGGCCGCGTATCAAATTGTGTAAACAGCCTCCGACGACACCCTCGTGCCACGCGCCTCCGCGGGCTCGACCGGCGTCTCGATCTCCACGCTGGAACGACTGGGGAACACAGTGCTGCGCGCCGCCGGGGCGGCGAAACGATCCGTCGTCATGCGGGCCGGTGTTGCGGGCCCATGGGCCGAGTTCTGCTTGTGTGCCTCGACCAGTTTCAGGAGGTCCGCCTTGGCCACGGGCCGCCGCAACACCGTCAGAGGACCAATATCCAGAGCCTGGTTCATCACATCGGCATCGAACCGGGAAGCCGCCACGACGACTTCCGCCGTGGGCTTCATCTCGTGCAACTCCCGCAGGGCCTCCAGGCCGCCCAGGCGCGGATCCATCAGATCCAGGAGAATCAGATCGAAGTGCTTGGCGTTGAGCAGGGGATAGGCCTGCTCGCGGCTGGCCACGCTGTAGACCTCACAGCCGGCCTCCGAGAACCACGTCTTGAAGGCCTCGGCGATCTGAATGTCCGGCTCGACCATCAGCACGCGCAGCCCGCCCGCCGGCTCGGCGGCTTCCTGGCGGCTCATCCAGTCCTCGATGCGATCGAGGGAGAAGCGCCAGTGCTTTCCGATCTTGGTGGCTGGCACGATGCCCGTGCGGGCATACATGTAGACGGTCTCGACGGAGAGCTGCAGATAGTCGGCGACCTCGGCGACGGTCAGATACTTCCGCTCGCGGCGGGCATCCTCTATCGTCTTCAGAATCATCGCCCATCTCCCGCTATTCGGCGGTTACCCTATAGAAGCCCGCCTGGGCGCCATCCACCACCACCGTGATATTCTCCGGCGGGGTTGCGGGGATGCCCGCGGCCACTGTCTCAAAGGTCTTCAGGTCGCTCGAGCGTTCAAGCCGGAAGGTCTGGCCGGCGGCGCTGGTCCAGCGCAGAACCATGTGGCCCGTTCCGGCGGTCAGGGCGCTGATCACCGGGACGGCCGGCGTATCGAGAGCCGGCGCTTCGGGTGCCCCGCTGGTCGAGACGACAGGTGCCTCGGAACTGCCTGAGCCCCCGGTGCCACTGGAACCGACGGCCGTGCCGCCGCCCACTGTCACCACGTACGGGCCATAGGTGCTGAGTCTGCCGGTGGTCTCCAACTCGACCAACCGGTAGGTGTAGGTGCCGCCGGCGACCGCGCCGGCGTCGACGACCTCGTACGACCGCACGCCCTGGACCAAGATCTTGGCGGGCACCATCACCGCGTTGACGCGAACATAGGCGCCGGACGTTTCATCCAGCCGCTCGACGTAGTAACCCAGCGTGCCCTTCTCCATTGAGGTCTGCCATTGCACCGCGACAGATCCGTCCTCGCGGGGCGCCGCGTCGAAGCCGATGACCGTCGCCAGCGTGGTCTTGATCATCATGCCGGCATCGAGGGTCAGGTTGACCTGGCCTGCGGCCATCGCGAACACGGCCGTTCGGCCGGTGACGGGATCGGCATCCGAATCGAGCCCGTCGTTCACGCCCTGATCACGGAGGGTGAACTCATACGTTGCGTCCGGAAGCACGAATTCAACGTAATAGCTGCCCGGGGCAATGGAGCTGAACGAGTAGTAACCGGTTTCGTCTGTGAATGTCGTGCCCACCAGCCCACCGGCGGAGGTGTAAAGCCTGACCGTCACGTTCTGAAGAACGGCCGCCGTCCCGTCGTCCTGGATCCCGTTCTTGTTCGTGTCGTTCCACACGAAGTCGCCGATGAGACCCAGCATCGAGAGTCGCGCCTCGAAGGGCAGCGTGATGCCCAGAGCCGTCGTCGTGCCGGAATTCACGATTTCCGTGCTGGCGGGGTTGGGATTGATCGTGACCTTGAGGGTGACCTGATACGAGCCGCCGGGAGGAAGCGGGCTGCCCGTGTTGACAGTGCGGCCGCTGCCGTCGAGCGGGAAGGGCGTGCCCACCGCGTCGTCCGGGATCTGCGTCGTCACGCCGACCGCGTTCTTGAAGAAGGTCGTGCCTGGAACGTAGGTCGTATCCGCGGGAAGGTTGTCCACCAGCACGAGGTCCGGTACCGGTGCACGGCTGATGTTGTTCATGGTGATTGTGTAGAGGATGGCGTCGCCGGGCCCGATCAAGCCGTTGCCGTCGTTGTCGGCAGACAGTTCGGCGGCCTTGCTGACCGAGAACAGCGCCAACGGCGGTACCCCCGTGCCGACGTCCAGCCCCGGCGCCCCGGCGCTGGCCGTCGAGGGATCCTGCCCCCACGCGGCCGCCAGCTTCACGCCGGCCGCAAGCGTGTAGACCAACATGCCGGTCTGGTTGCGGTCGGTGGTGTCGTAGACCTTGGCCCGATCCAGCTCCCTGAGGCTCAAAAGCACGTCGTACTTGTTGCCATTGGAGTCGATCAGCGCGCCCGTGGCAGGATTCGCGTCGTAGTCAACGTATACGTTGACCGCCGTGTTCCCGTTCCCGACGGGCGTAACCCACACCGGGTTGCCGTTCTGGGTGAGGCTGGAGCCCGACGTCGGGTCTCGGCCGAGGCCCAGACCCACCAGGATCTGCGGTTCCAACGTGGAACCTGGAACCAGCGTATACCCCCAGTCGTACGACTGGTTGTTGTCAGCGCTGCTGTCAGTCGAATCCGTTGTGGAGAAGGCGTAGAACGTTGCGCCGGCTGTGTAGAAGCGAGCGCCATAGCCGTCCGGGATCGCCTGTTTGAGGTAGCCGCCGGCTGGCCCGCCGGGGACGGTCAGCGCCGTGGTCGTCAGATTGCCGGACCCGTTTCGAGTCTGATACTGCACGGTGAGGTTGTTGGCTCCGGGATTGTAGAGCCACACGGTGGTTCCGTACGGAGACGCGGTCGAGACCGGCGTGAAATAGCTGCTGGCCCATGAAGCCACGGGCAACAGGCTCGAATCCCGGCTCTCGTAACTGGATCCGATGTCGCCGGTGAGGATGTCCACCTGCACGGGCTTGTCTGAAGTGACGCGTCCGCCCACCCTCACCCCGCCATCCACAAAGAAGCTTTGGCCTTCGGTCAGCGTCGTCGTTGTCTCGAACGCGCCGTTGGCGTCTTTGTCGATCTGCACGACCGCCCCGCCAGCGCCCGCCATTATTGCCAGCGATGTGTACTCGAACATCTGGCGGTCGGTTCCATCGAGGATGTCGGTGCCCACGGGCGCCCGGTAATCCGTGCCCCAGTTCTCCGTCGCTAACACCTCGACCGACCCGGCCAGAAGCGTGCCCGAACCGGAGTCCCAGCCCGTCCGAGTGACGGCGATATTCTTGGTGGCGGCGATCTTGTCCCGACCGTCAAAGTCTATCGTGAGAGGCGAGGTGGTATTGACGGTGTTGTTCAGGATGATCACTGTTCCGGCGGCGATGATGTCGCTGGGCACGCCCGGAGGCGCTCCGTTCGACGTGTCGCCATCGCCCCAGACCTGCGTACCCCCGAGGTTGCCCGCGCTGTAAAGATTCAGCGGGTTCGCTATGTCGGGATCGTAGCCGTTCTCCCACTGATCGTAGTACACGATGGTTCCCGCGGCCGCGGCCGAAATCGAGATGTACGTGGTCATGGGATTGACGGGCGCTGCGCCCGAACCTCCCGACTCGATGGCCTGCAGCCCTGTCAGCAGCTGACTCTCAGGGAAGGGCACATAGAATGTCTGCACCGGCGCCGGATTGGCGGCCAGCGCCTGCGTGGTGAGCCCGGCCAGAACCAGTCCGGCCGCCGCCCACCCGAACAGAACCTTCTTGATGGTAGCGCTCATGTGGGTCACTCCTTTTGTCTTCGTTTCTTCTTTGCTCATGTTCAGTCTCACTTGCTCCTGAAAAACAAAAAACCGACCTCTGCTGAGGTCGGTTTTGCCATTCGCTCCACGAAGCCCAGGCAACCAGATACAGGCTTCGCTTCGTAGCGTCCTCGAGACCGGGCGAACCCGGCCGCGTATCAAATTGTGTAAACAGCCTCCGACGACACCCTCGTGCCACGCGCCTCCGCGGGCTCGACCGGCGTCTCGATCTCCACGCTGGAACGACTGGGGAACACAGTGCTGCGCGCCGCCGGGGCGGCGAAACGATCCGTCGTCATGCGGGCCGGTGTTGCGGGCCCATGGGCCGAGTTCTGCTTGTGTGCCTCGACCAGTTTCAGGAGGTCCGCCTTGGCCACGGGCCGCCGCAACACCGTCAGAGGACCAATATCCAGAGCCTGGTTCATCACATCGGCATCGAACCGGGAAGCCGCCACGACGACTTCCGCCGTGGGCTTCATCTCGTGCAACTCCCGCAGGGCCTCCAGGCCGCCCAGGCGCGGATCCATCAGATCCAGGAGAATCAGATCGAAGTGCTTGGCGTTGAGCAGGGGATAGGCCTGCTCGCGGCTGGCCACGCTGTAGACCTCACAGCCGGCCTCCGAGAACCACGTCTTGAAGGCCTCGGCGATCTGAATGTCCGGCTCGACCATCAGCACGCGCAGCCCGCCCGCCGGCTCGGCGGCTTCCTGGCGGCTCATCCAGTCCTCGATGCGATCGAGGGAGAAGCGCCAGTGCTTTCCGATCTTGGTGGCTGGCACGATGCCCGTGCGGGCATACATGTAGACGGTCTCGACGGAGAGCTGCAGATAGTCGGCGACCTCGGCGACGGTCAGATACTTCCGCTCGCGGCGGGCATCCTCTATCGTCTTCAGAATCATCGCCCTCTCCTGTGCGTCGTTAGTTGCAGTTGGAATTCGTTCTCAATCGTTGGCTGGTATTGTAAGCCATTGTTCGTCTTTGTCAACCCGTGTTGGTCATATTATTTAAGGAATATCGTAAGCCGTTCGTAATGAACGCAATTTAACAGAAGAAACTGCCAATACACCGCCGCTGGCCTCGGAAGTCTTGTGCATGGGATAGGGAACCCACGCCCAACTGGCCTGTGCCTCGAAGACGCGCAGCTAACTCGATAACTCGCGACCGTCGTGTCGCAGAGCCGGCTGCGCATCAGTGGGAAGGCGGCGCGCTCACAAGCACCAGTCCTTGTGAGGGGTGCACGGAATCACGGATGCGCCCTGCCTGTGGGCGACAGCGGTCTCGAGCTTGCGCGCAAGGTGTGCACGGCCTATGCTGGCGCGCGTAGGTAGAGGGGAAAGGTTCTTCCGCTCAAGTGAAGCGCGGCATCGTCAAATCTGTGATCGGCCGGATGCTGCGTACGGTGCGGCGTGTGAGCGGGACGTTGTGCTTCATCGTCGGCCTCGTGGCGGTCCTCATTCTTGCAGGAGCGCTCTTCCTCTCCTCGTGGGGCGTTCCCGAGCGCGTTCTTGAACGGGTCCGGTCGGCGGCGGCCGGCGATGGACTCAGCCTTGCGCTCCGCTCGGCCGTGTGGCGGCCATGGTTTACGCTACGGGTGGACTCCCCGTCGGTCTCGCCCTCCGCCGCGCCGGACATCCAGATCTCAGCCCGGAGCGTGGACCTGGCCTTCGCCGTCGATCTGGGCGTGGCTCCTACAGCGCCGCTGCGCCATATCGCGTTTCAGAGCGCGCACCTGGTGTGTCCTGCGCCTGCCGGGGTGACGAACCGTCCGATGCTGGACTTGCGCGACGCAAGCGGCAGCGTGGCGATCGAGCCGGGCCACGTGGCCCTGTCGACGGCCGGCCGCCTGGCGGATGTGGCGGATCTGCGGGTCTCGGGCCGGATCCGCCGCTCCGACCTCGCCCCTCCGGTCGCCGCTCCGACCGAGGGCACCCTCCTGGGAGATCGGCTTGCCGAAGCCTTGCGTCGCGCGGCGGAGATTCAAGGGCGAGTCCGGGACGTGCTGCGGGACCTGCAGTTCGATCAGATGCCGGCGGTGCGGGTGGAGCTCCTGCCGGGTGACGCCGCGGGCGGGGTCAGCGGCGTGCGCGTGCTCGCCGAAGGCGGGGAGGGGCACTGGCGGTCGATCCCGTTCGAGCGCTGGAGCGCGGATGTGGCCTGGACCGCGCCCGGCAGCCTGGTGGTTCGCCGACTGCAGGTCCGCTCGGAGTCGGGCCGCGTGGACGCCGAGGGCGACGTGGACCTCACCTCGGGCCGGTTCACGGCGCGGGCGGAGGGAACGCTGCTGCCGTCGCTCGTAGCGACGCTGCTGCCCGCCAACAGCAACGCGGCGCCGTGGGTGGCGCTCGTGAAGGACCACCCGCGGGGTCTGGCGGAAGTGGTGGTGTCGGGCGTGACGACGAACCTGCGAGCGGCCGCTTGGTCGCTGGCCTGGCGGAGCGACGCCGAGACGCGGGCGGCGCCGCTCGTGGTCCACCGCGCTGCGGTCAGCGGCTCCAACGGCGTGGTGCGCGTCCTGTCGGCGGACGTCTCGTGCCGCGACGTCGTCGCCGTTCTGCCGGACGCATGGCGCAGCCGCCTGGGAGGGCTGGACCTGTCGAACGAAGGGCCGGTCCGTGCCCGTGCGGATGTGGCCTGGTCCGCGCCCGGCAGCCTGGTGGTTCGCCGTCTGCAGGTCAGCTCGGAAAGCGGCCGCGTGGACGCCGAGGGTGACGTGGACATCGCCTCAGGCCGGTTTACGGCGCGGGGCACGGGAACGCTGCTGCCGTCGCTTGTAGCGCCGCTGCTGCCCGCGAACAGCAACGCGGCGCCGTGGGTGGCGCTCGTGGAGAACCACCCGAAGGGGCGCGCGGAAGCGGCGGTGTCGGGCGTGGCGACGAACCTGCGCGCGGCCGTCTGGTCGCTGGCCTGGCGGAGCGACGCCGGGCCGCGGGCGGCGCCGCTGGTGGTCCACCGCGCGGCGCTGGACGGCTCCAACGGCGTGGTGCGCGTCCTGTCGGCGGACGTCTCGTGCCGCGACGTCGCCGACGTTTTGCCGGACGTGTTGCGCTGTCGCCTGGGGGCGCTGGACCTGTCGAGCGAAGGGTCAGTTCGCGCGCGTCTGGTGTCCCCGGTGGACGTCCTTCCGGCGGATGCGAACCGGACGCTGCGGGCCAGTGTGGAGGCGGACTGCGTGCGGTGGCGGGGGGTGACGATGCGCAGCGGGCGGGCCACCTTGGACGTGGCGGACCGCCACGTGCGCGTCCACCTTCTGGATGCGGAGGTCGATGCGCCCTGGCGCAACGGCCGCCTGGAGGGGGAGGTCGAGTACTCCGCGGCAAACCACGAGACGCGCATCCGGGCGCATTTTCGGGGCGATCCGGGCTCGCTGTTCCCCGCATTGCCGGAGGGGCCGCGCGAGGGGTTGCGGGTGCTGCGGTTCGAGGATCCCGCGACCGTGGATGCGGCGTGCCGGGTGGAGGTCTCAACCTCGACGGTGTGGCGCGTCGACGTACAGGTGGCGGCCTCCCGGATGAAGGTGCGGGAGGAGCCGGTTGAGGCGCTGACCCTGTCCCTGGCGATCGAACCCGGCCACGTCCGCTCCCCGCAGATGAACATGGTGATCGGCGGCGGACTGGTCCGCGGAACATGGGATTACGACTGGAATGCGAAGGTGCTGCAATTCGACGCCAGCAGCTCCGCGGAACCGCACACGGTCATCCGGGCCGCTGATCCGGACCTCGACGTCCGTCTGGCGGATCTGAAGGCCGGCGGGCCCGTCTGGGTGACCTTGGCCGGCACGATCCCGTTCGGGACGTCGCCCGGCGCCGGACTGAACCTGCGGGGCCACGTTGTGGGCGAGAGCGTCGGCTGGGAACGGTTTATTGCCCAACGCGCCCGCGCCGTGCTCGAGATCGACAGCACGAATGTGGCCGTGACCGTTTCCGACGCCCAGTGGTGCAGCGGCGTTCTCAGCGGCCAGGTGAAAGTGCCGATGCAGAGGGGGGCGACCTGCTCGATGAGCTGGCAGGTGACCGACGCCGCCTACCCGCAGGTATCCCGACTCCTGGGCAGGGACCTCAACGAAAAGCGCGACGCCGGCCTGCTGTCCGGGGACTTCCGGCTGGCGGGTCCCCTCGGAACGAACTTCCTCGCCACGGCGAGCGGCTCGGGCAGCGCCCACCTGCGCAACGGCTACCTTATGTCCATGCCGCTGTTCGGGGGCCTGTCCGCCTATCTCTCCGTGCTGATCCCCGGCTTCGGGTACGCTGAGCAGCGCGAGGCCCGGGCCGACTTCGTGATCGGTGACAACGCCGTGAAGACGGACAATGCGCGCCTGCTCGGCCGGCTGGTCAGCGTCGGCCTGAACGGGAGCTACCGGTTCGATGGCGTGCTGGATTTCCGCGTGGAGGTCCTGTTCCTGAAGGAGGGCCTGACGGCCGCGGTCACTCGCCTGCTCACGTCTCCGCTCACCAAGGCGCTGCAGTTCCAGCTGACCGGCACGCTCGAGAAGCCTGAGTGGTGGCCCGTCAACACGCCCACCCGCCTGTTGAACTTCTTCAAGCGCCAGTTGAGCTGGATTCCGGGCGTGTCGGACGGCGCACCCGCCGAGGCCGCCGCCGCCTCAGCTCCGTGATGACGCAGGGCGCCCCGCCGGGGTCGGTGCAGACAGGATACGGCTGAGCGCTTCGGCCAGCTGCCGCATAACCAGCGGTTTAAGCATGAACTCCCGCACCCCCAGCGCGCGCACCTGTTCGAGCGTGACCGACTCGCTGAAGCCCGTGCACAGGATGATGGGAAGCTCCGGGCGGAGGGCGAGGAGGTCGCGGGCCAGGTCCAGTCCCTGCAGGCCGGGCATGACCTGATCGGTGATGACCGCGTCAAAGCGGGCCGGGTTCGTCCGGAACAGGCGCAACGCCTCCTCCCCGCCGGCGGCGGGCACGGGCTCGTACCCGAGACGGGTGAGCATGTGGGCCGCCATCTTCACGATGTCCTTCTCGTCATCGACGAACAGCACGCATCCACTGCCGGTCGGCATGGGAGCGGCGGCCCCCGACTCCTCCGCCTTGACGCGGTCCGCGCAGGGCAGGACGACATGGAACGTCGCGCCCGCGCCGGGCGTGGATTCCACGGAGATGGTTCCCTTGAGGCTCGAGACAATGCCATGCACCACGGCCAGCCCCATGCCGGTGCCCTCGCCGCTGGCCTTAGTGGTGAAGAAGGGCTCGAAGATGCGCTCCAGGGTGGCCGCGTCCATGCCGACGCCGGTGTCCCGCACGGACACCTGCAGGTACGGTCCCGACTCCAGCGCCGGGTAGGCGCTCTTCTCGCGCCGGTGGTGCATGAAGTTCGCGGTGGCGATCTCGAGTGTTCCGCCGCTTTCCTGCATGGCGTGGACCGCGTTCGTGCACAGGTTCATGACGATCTGGTGCAACTGGGTTGCGTTGGCCACGACCACGTCGTTGTCGCTGCGGAACACGGTCCGGGCTGTGATCGTGTCGGGTAGCGAGGCCTGGACCTGCTTCACCACCTCTCTGATGATCGAGTGCATCTGAATGGGCGCGCCCTCGCGTTCGGCCTGGCGGCTGAAGGTGAGGATCTGGTTGACGAGGTCCTTGGCGCGATGGCTGGCCTTGAGGATCTCGCGCAGGTACTCATGGGTGCCCGAATCGTCGGACCCGCACTGCATCACGATCTCGGCATACCCCATGATGGGGGTCAGGATGTTGTTGAAGTCGTGAGCGATGCCTCCGGCGAGGGTGCCGATGGCCTCCATCTTCTGCGCCCGGCGGAGCTGCCGCTCGCTGAGCACCAGGGCGCTTTCCGCCTCGCGGCGGCGGGTGGTGTCCTGAATCTGGGCGAGAAACCCCTTGGGTTTGTAGTCCTGATCCAGCCCGAGGTTGTGGACCAGCAGATCGAAGTGGGCCTTGCCGCTGCGGCCGGTGGCAAAAAGGCCGCTGCGGCGGATATCGTCGAAATCCACGGAGGCTTCGTACGCCACGTTCTCGCCGCGTCGGAGGCTGCGGCGGGCCTGTTCCGACAGCCACGTATTGTCGAACAGGTCGAATCGCGCGAACTCCTGGGTCTCCGGCGTGCCGAACATGCGCAGGCAGGCCGGATTGACGTTGATCAGGCGCCGGTCCGCATCGTACATGGCCACGCCAATGGGCGAGTGGGCGAAGAAGTCCTGGAAGAGCCGCTCGCTTTCCTGCAGCGCCCGGTGCGCCCGGCGGCGCTCCGTGATGTCGTGAGCCGTGCACATGATCATCGGCTCGTCCAGCAGATCGAAGCGCCGGGCGCTGATCTCGACAGGAAACCGTCGGCCGGTCCGCGTCACAAACGTCCGCTCGTACAGCACCTGTTTCTCCTCGAGGATGCGGGCGATCAGGTGGCGGGCCGCGGAGCTCAGCGCCTGGCGCTCAAGGATTTCCTCGTCGGACATCACGGCCCGCTCGCTGCGGGTGTAGCCGATCATCGCCGTCGGCATGGGGTCTTCTTCCATGTCCAGCGGGGTCGAGGCCAGGAGCTTCTCGCGGGGGTGCCCCAGGCGGCGGCAGGCGACGTCGTTGACCTGGACGATATGGCCCGGCAGGCCGGCCGGAGTGACCCCGTGGATAAACACCATGTCCTGGGTGTTGTTGAAGAGGATGTCCGACCATTCCTTCTTCTGCCGGAGCGCCTCGTCCACCCGCTCCCGCTCGCGGCGCTCCTGCTCGCCCCGGCGCTGGGCGTCCTCGAACTCGCTGCGCCACCGGAGGGTTTGACGGCGCTGCAGCAGGTACAGCCCGCCCAGCGCAACCGCCGCGAGAACGGACAGCGTCGTCAGCACAAGGAGAACTTGAGGCAGCACTTCGTCCTCGCTCTACGGCCGGCAAGCCGGGCGCACCTGTGGAAAGACCCCCAACAAAGGACGCGGCGACTGTAACACGCATGGCCCGCGTGGTGCAATCTGCCGTTGAGCGCGACGCGCGGATCCCGCGTGACAGGCGTGCGCCGCCGTTGCTATGATCCGCGCTTCCCGGCAGCTCTTCGCGAATCGCCTGTTCGGCGCGCGCGGCGGCTGCCCCGAGCGCGAGGAGTCGAGCCATGGCCGAAGTCGCACTGGAACACGTGGGCAAAGTCTACCCCGGTGGCGTAAAGGCGGTTTGCGACTTCAACCTGCAGATCCGAGACGGCGAGTTCGTCGTGCTCGTCGGCCCGTCGGGGTGCGGCAAGTCGACCACCCTGCGGATGGTCGCGGGCCTGGAGGAAATCAGCGAGGGCCGGATCAGCATCGGCGGCCGCGTGGTCAACGACGTCCCGCCGAAGAACCGCGACATCGCCATGGTGTTCCAGAACTACGCCCTGTATCCGCACATGACGGTGTACAAGAACATGGCCTTTGGGCTGAAGCTGCGCCGGTTCCCCCGCAAGGACATCGACGCGCGCATCCAGGACACGGCGCGCATGCTCGGCCTGACCGAGCTGCTGGAGCGCCGCCCCAAGGCGCTGTCCGGCGGCCAGCGCCAGCGCGTGGCGGTTGGCCGCGCCATTGTGCGCAAGCCCGCCG
>CAZJBP010000019.1:15344-28541 GCA_964544115.1 uncultured Victivallales bacterium
ACGACAAACTGGCCGCGACGATGATCTACGTCACGCACGACCAGATCGAGGCCATGACCATGGGCGACCGGATCGTGGTCATGAAGGACGGCTTCATGCAGCAGGAGGCGGACCCCATCACGCTGTACGACCTGCCGTCCAACCGCTTTGTGGCGGGCTTCATCGGGACACCGCCGATGAACTTCTTCGAGGGCCGCATCCCGGCCTCCGGGGCGCTCGTGTTCGAGGGGGCGTCCGGCCTGCGCCTGCCCGTTCCGGCCCGCCATGCCCAGGCGCTGCAGGCCTATCGCGGCCGGCCGGTCACGCTGGGGTTGCGCCCGGAAGACATCGGCTCGGCCATGGCGGAGCAGACGCCCGACATGCCGCGCATCGAGGCGCAGGTCAGCGTGGTCGAGCCCATGGGGTCGGAATCCTACGTCCACATGACCGGCGGCGGCGTCACGTTCGTCAGCCGCGTCGACGCGCACCGCCGGTTTGTGACCGGCCAGTCGGCCTCTCCGGCGGTGTTTATCGACAAGGCCCACTTCTTCGACACCGGGACCGAGGCGCGCATCAAGTAGGCTGGCGCTGAGGCGCGGGGCTACAGGACGATGGCGCGCAGTTCGTCGAAAGAGGCCACGGTGTAGTCGGCCTCCCGCCCGTGGAAGACATGGCCGGGGTTCTGGAAGAAGCACGTGGCCGTACCCGCGGCCCGCCCGCACTCGATATCGTGCACGTAATCGCCCACCATCAGTGCGCGGTTGGCGCCCAGTCCCCACTGCGCGAGGATGTGCAGGATCGGCCCGGGGTGCGGCTTGATGTGGGGGAACTCGCGCGTGACGACCGCGTCGAAGGTCAGTCCGTACGTCCGGCACAGCACCTCGACGCTGCGGGCGACATTGCGTGTGACCACGCCCAGCTTTATTCCCGCCGCGCGGCAATCGGCCAGCAGGGCCGCCGCGCCGGGCTGAAGGCGCTGGTTCTCCAGCGCGCGCGCCTCGTAGGCCTCGATCACCGCCCAGGCCTGCTCGCGCTCGGCGGGCGGCAGGGACAGCACGTAATGGGCGATATCCCCTTCCGGTGACCCCAAGTCCCGGCGCATGGCCGCGAAGTCGATCGTCGGGTGGGTGAGCGTCCCGTCCATATCGAAGATCAACCCGTCGAACCCGCGGTGTCGCGCTTGCATGCCCGAAGTCTGCCCCAGTTCGGCCGTTCCCCGCAACGGTGAACGGCGGGCGAGCCGCCGCGCCCGACGGCCGTGTCCGCCCGCCCCCTCCCCGCCGCCGCGCTCCATCGACGTGAAACAACACCTTGCATTATAATCAACGATCGTGCATCGATTTGTAAGGTATATGGATATGCCCTGGCGCGCATTTCATGATCCGGATATCTGCCTGCCGGTTGTGGCTCGGAGGGCCACGGAGCATGCGCTGGACCTGATTGCCGGCATCGGGGAAATCCTGGCGACTGGCGGCCGCTCTCTGACCTGGAACACCACGGCCCGTATGGATTCGCCTGCGGCTCACTACACGGCCGTGACGCGCCTCCGGAAGGCCGGGCTGATTGCCTCCCGCGGAAGAAATGGGCGCTCCCCGGTCCTGATCCTGACAGAGGCGGGTGAAGCCGGGCTGGCCTGGGGGGCAAGGCCGCATGCGCACTGGGACCGAAGATGGAACGGGATCTGGTACGTGCTGGCTTACGACGTTCCCGAGGCGGACAGGAAGTACCGCAATGCGCTTCGGCTCTTCTTGCATCGCCTCCACATGGGCTGCTTGCAGCGCAGCGTGTGGGTCACGCACCGCGATATTCGCCCGGAATACGACGATCTCGTTCATGGCGCGGCCGTGGATGCCTTCTCGTTTCTCCTGGAGGCCACGACCGTCCTGGGCCGCAGCAGCCAGGACATCGTCCGACAGGCTTGGGGCGTCGATCGCCTCGAGCGGGTTCAAGGCCTCTATATCGAGGTGTTCGAGGAGAACCTCGCTCGCGTTCTTCAGGAGCGGGATTCACCCGCCGATCTGATGGCGCTGGCGGGCGAGGAAGCGGCGGCATACCGCGCGGCGATGGCGGAGGATCCTCTGCTGCCGCGCGGCTTGTGGCCGCCGGGCTACCTCGGCCCCCAGGCGTACGATCTGCACGAGCGCTGCATACGCACCATTGCCGAGCGCCTCTGATCACCCCGCTGACCTCCGCTTAATACCTTACAAATTCATAGACGATCAACGATGACTTTGTAAGGTATATGGGATGGCCTGTGTACGGGCCGAACGGAGCAGGGGGTGGGTTGACACGGGTAGCGTCGCGGTGTGAGGCGGGCGCAAAAAAACTCGCCCTCGTTCGCCGCGCCATCTAGCATGCGCGGCGAGAACCACCCGCGGCCGGCCACGCGTCGGCGACACACCGCATACGGAGAACAATGATGAGAACAGGCCCCCTTGCCGCCGTCCTCGCCCTGCTGTTGGCCACTCCTGCGCTTGCGCGCCTGGGGGAATCGCCCAAGCAATGCGTCAAGCGCTACGGCGAACCGGTTTCCATGACCGAAAAGGATGGCATGGTGATTTACGAGTACGCCCGCTACGGCATCCATCTGGTCGTCGCGTTCACCCCCGAGAAAGGGTTCCTCGGGCACCGGCGCCTCTGGGCCGACCACCTCGTCTACACCCGCCCCTCCACGTCGGGAACAGGCAACGAGGAGCTGACGCCCGAGGAGCTGCAGACGCTGCTGGACGCCAATTCGCAGAAGAAGGCCTGGCGCGAGCTGGATCCGGTGGTTGAGGCGGCGCGCTTCGCGGACACGGACACGCAGGTGAAGATCCTGCGGGATGGGGACCACAAGACGCGGTGGCGCCGCGAGGACGGCGCCGTCGCTGTCTATGATCGCACGGCCCGCGTGCTGGACATCCGCGGCGCAGCCCCGACCAACAAGCCGGACGGCGACAAGCGCTCCGCCGCCGGGCTGGAGGGGTTCTAAGGGCGCGATGCAGGGCCAGGGCCTCAGGGGTTGGGGCTCAAGCGCCAGCTCACACGCGCTCGATGATGCGGATGAGCTCATCGAGCCTGCGGTCGGGTGACGCTGCCGTCAGCCGTGGAAACCGCCGCCCGGGCATGATGAAGTCGCCTTCCCGGGTGAGCCGGACGCAATCGCCGGTGGCCTCCACGGAGCGAATGTCCTTCGCGGCCGCCGCCACGCGAATGAGCGCCATCTTCAGGAGCCGCTCGACCGGCGGCGGCGGCGGCCCGAAGCGATCGCGCAGCTCCTCGCGCAGCGCCTCCACATCATGGCCGTCCGCGCAGCGCACGAGCTTGCCGTAGATCCCGATGCGCAGCGCCTCCTCGTCCACGTAGTCGTAGGGAATCGCGGCGGCGGTCGCCGCCGCGGCTCCGCGCGGCGACAGCTCCACGAAGTCCAGCCGCACGTCGACGTCGATCACGCGCGGCGGCGGCTCGCCCTTGAGCCGGGCAATGCTCTGGCGCAGCAGCTGGCAGTACAGGCCGAACCCCATGGCCGCGATGTAGCCGCTCTGCTGCGGGCCCAGCAGGTTGCCGGCACCGCGGATTTCCAGGTCGCGCAGCGCCAGGTTGAAGCCCGCGCTGAGGCTGGAGTACTTGCGGAGGGCGCCGATGCGCGTGCGGGCCTCCGCGTCCACCGTTCCGCTGGCCGGCAGCAGGAGGCAGGCGTAGGCCTTGTGAGACGACCGGCCGACCCGGCCGCGGAGCTGGTACAGGTCGGCTATGCCGAAGCGGTCGGCCCGGTCGATCAGGATCGTGTTCGCGCGCGGGATGTCCACGCCGCTCTCGATGATCGTCGTGCAGACCAGGACGTCGAACTCGCCCTCGACGAAGCGGTGCATCACGCGCGCCAGCTGCGACGCCGGCATCTGGCCGTGCGCCACGGCGATGCGCGCCTCGGGCACCAGGCGCTGCAGCCGCTCGCGCACGGTCTCGATCGTCATGACGCGGTTGTGCAGATAGAACACCTGCCCCTCGCGGCTGAGCTCGCGCAGGATGGCCCGGCGGATGACCTCGTCCGAGGCGCGCACGGCCGTCGTCTCGATCGCCACCCGCTCGCGCGGCGGGGTCTGGATGACGCTCATGTCGCGCGCGCCGGTGAGGCTCATGTACAGCGTGCGCGGGATGGGCGTGGCGGTCAGCGTCAGCACGTCCACCAGCCGCCGGATCTGCTTGAGCTGCTCCTTGTGGCGCACGCCGAAGCGCTGTTCCTCGTCCACGACCACCAGCCCGAGCTTGCGCAGGCGGATGGAGGGCTGGATCAGCGCGTGCGTGCCGATGACGATGTCGATGGTGCCCGCCTCCAGCCCGTTGAGGATGCGCACGCGCTCGGCCTGCGAGCAGAAGCGGCTCAGCATCTCGATGCGGAACGGGTACGCCGCCATGCGCTCGCGAAACGTCTCGTCGTGCTGCTGCGCCAGGACGGTCGTGGGCACGAGCACGGCCACCTGGTAGCCGTGGGACACGACTTTGAACGCCGCGCGCATCGCCACCTCGGTCTTGCCGTAGCCGGCGTCGCCGCAGATCAGCCGGTCCATCGGCCGCGTGGATTCGAGGTCGGCCTTGACCTCCGCGATGGCGCGCTCCTGGTCGGGCGTCTCGCGGTACGGGAAGGCCGCCTCGAAATCGTGCTGCCACGGCGTGTCGGCGGGGAACGCATGGCCCTGCAGCGCCGCGCGCTGGGCCTGCGTCTCCAGGAGCGCCGCGGCGAGGTCCATGACGGCCTGCCCCGCCTCCTCCTTTTCCGCCTTCCAGCGCCGCCCCCCCAGCCGGTGCAGCGCGGGCGCGCGCTTGGACACCCCCACGTAGCGGCTGAGCAAGTGAACCTGGGCCACGGGAACGTGCAGCTTGGCGCCTTCGTCGTATTCGACGGTCACCACCTCCTGGGTCTGGCCGTTGAATTCGATTTCGCTCAGGCCGAGGTAGCGCCCGATGCCGTGCTCGCCGTGCACGACGAGGTCGCCCGCCTCGAGCCCGGCCAGGGAGAGCAGCCGCGCGCCGGCGTCACGCGCCACCTCGGAGGGCCGCCCCCCGCCCGGTGTGTAGCGGGAGGCCAGCCGCTTGGCCAGGCCCGTGAGGTCGGCCTCGGCCATCACCAGGGCGCGCAGCGCGACGCTGGAGAACCCGCCGGAGAGCGCCCCCAGCCGCAACGCGGGCCCGGGCCGCTCCCCGCCCGCGCCGGCCGCCGTCAGGCGCGGCCGGTAGTGCTCGAGAGAACCCGGCGCGTCGAAGGAGAAGACGACGCGCCAGTCGCCGGCGGCCCGCGCGAGGGCTTCGTCGATGACCTGGCCGCGCTGGCGCTCGACCGCGTCGGGCTGGAGCGCGTCGCCCGGAATCTGCACGACGCGCGGAGCGGGCGCAAAGTCGAGTGGCAGCGCCGCGCCACCCTCGTCGCCCGTGGCGCCGAGGGTCAGGTGCCGCACGCGCGGCAACCCCTCCAGCCGCGCGCGCAGCTCATCCAGCGGCTCCACCCCTGTGCGCGCCCGCTGCCCGCGCCGGCCCTCGGCCGCAGCTTCCTCTAGCATCCGGCCGTGCTCCTCGATGCCCGCCGGGTCAGCCCACACCAGCAGCGCCCCGGCGGAAAGGTAGTCGGCCAGCCCGCCGGCCGCGCCGGCGGCGACCGACCCGTCCGCTGCGTCGAGCTGCGCCCATTCGCTGCGTGGCGCGATGGCGGCCGTGTTGAGCCGGCGGCGCGAGCGCTGGTCGGCGGGGTCGAACGAACGGATCGAATCGACTTCGGAGCCGAACCACTCGATCCGCAGCGGCCAGGTCTCGGTGACCGGCCAGACGTCGAGCAGGCCGCCCTTGACGCACAGCGCGCCCTTGCGGTCGACCTCGGGCGCGTGCCGGTAGCCGGCCCGCACCAGCGCGGCGACGACGCCCTCCAGCGGCGCTTCCCGTCCGGTGGTGAGGGTGACCGTCGACGCGGCCAGCGCCGCCGGCACGGGCGACCGCTGCATGAGCGCCTGCACGCAGGTGACGACGATGAGCGCGCCGGAGCGGCGGGCTTCGGGCGCGCTCGCCTCGGCCGCGAGGGCGCGCAGCGTCGCCAGCCGGTGACCGGCGGCCTCGGGGTCCTCCTCCCGGTCGGTGCCGGGCAGGGCTTCCCAGTCCGGAAAGAACAGCAGGCGCTGGTCGCGGTCGGCCTCGGACGGCGCCAGCGAGGCGAAGTCGCGGTGGCGGGTCTCCAGCGTGGCCGCGCCATCGCACACCCAGACGACAGGCTCTGCTGCCACCTGGGCGAGCGCCCACCCCAGCAGCGCCTCCGCGCTGCCCGGCATCGGTGGGGCCGATAGCCGACGGTGTGCGCGCAGCGCCGGCCGCACGGCTTCGGCCAGGTCCCGCAGGACCGTCTGGAGAGGGTCTGTTGTCATGGAGAATCCGCAAAAGAGTGTCCCATCCGGGATCCGGGAAGCACAAGCGTTTGTTGGCGGCGGCATGCGCCCAGCCCGGGCACCCCGCAAACGGCAGGTGTACCGTGAGGGCGTTTCTGATAAGAAGCGGGGTTGGCAGGGGCAGCTGAGACGGCAACGTGGTGTGGGGGGATCGACGAATGAAGCTTCAGTTTCTTGCAACATGCATGGTTCCGGCGTGTCTGTTTCTCATGGTGTGTGTTCGTGCGGCCGCGGAGACGCCGCCGCCGATTGCGGTCACCAACTACGCCAGCGGCGAAACGGTGCGCTATCCACTGGTGTTGCTGCGCGGCACACTGGGCGACGCCACGCTGGGAAACATCACCGTCATCAACGAGTCCTCGAAGCTGGACTCGCGTGAAATGGCCGGCCCGGCGCGCAAGGGGCAATTCAAGGCGCTGGCCGAGCTGGTCCCGGGCGAGAACCGGCTGGCCGTCCAGGCGGGCAAGAGCCGCATTTCGTTCACGCTGACCTATAAGCCCCAGACCAGCCCCTACAAGATTCGCGCGGTGCTCTTTGCCGACCAGACGGGCGACCCGACGTACGACACACCGTTCAAGGACGACCCCCAGAACTACCGGGCCAAGTGGGATGCCGCCCTCAAACTGCTCCAGACCTTCACGGCAGATGAAATGGTCCGGCAGGGGTACGGTCGCAAGACCTTCAACCTTGAATTGGACGAAAAGGGAAAGGTCGTCGTTCACATCGTCAAAGGGAAGGGGAGCTTTGCGGACATGCAGAAGATGAGCGGCTACGAGGCCTATGATGCGTCCGCGGAGGCCATCCGGGCGCAGCTGCCCACGGGGCCGTTCAAGAGCCTGGTCTGCGTGGCGTTCAGCCGACACGTCAAAGGGACGGGCATGGCGACGGCCTATGCCGCGCTCGGAGGCGGGGACACGGCGCTGATGGGCGGCGCCTGCTTCTACGCGTGGCCGACCGGCGTGACGAACATCTACCCCACCTTCATGAGCGATGTGCAGATTGACGAGAAGAACTTCCACGCCGACGACGTGGGCCGCTACGCCGTCTGGGCCACGGCCGCGACGACGATCGGATCCGGCCTGCACGAAATCGGCCACGCCCTGACGCTGCCCCACACGAAGAACTACCAGAACGGCATCATGCTGCGCGGCGCGGATACGCTCAATCGCTACCTGGGCTTTGTCGATCCGCCGTGCCGCAAGCACGAGGACGTCCGCGAATTCAAGGACAGCGAGGAGCCCTGCTGGAGCGATGTCTGCGCGGCCTCCCTTGCGTCGAGCCGCTGGCTGTCCCTCGACGACAGAACGTACACGGAGAAGAACACGATCCGATTCTCCCTGGACGCCGCGACCGGCGACCTCGTCGTGCGCAGCGATGACGGGCTTTCTTTTGTTTGTGTAGAGCTGCCGGGCGCCTCCGAGAAGTTCGATCCGCGGGCGACCCTCGCGGCGCTGCCGAAGGAACTTCGAATGCCCCTGGCAGAGATCGCGAAAGAGTACAAGACGGCGCGACTCACGATTCGCGCCGAAGACGGCATGGGGCATTACCGGGACGCCTTTCTCAGCGAGATGCTCAATCGGGAAGAGAACCTGACCACCGGCAAACCCGTGACAGCCTCGCAAGATGCCTCGGCGGATTGCCCGGCTGCCGCCGCGGTGGACGGCGAACTGGGAACGTACTGGGATGCCAACCCGTACCCGCAGTGGCTGCAGGTCGACCTGGAGAAGGCGGTCGTGATCGATGAGATTCATCTGTACGGCTATGTCGGCGAGAACCGGTACTACCAGTATACGATCGAGGCGTCTTCTGACGGCCAGACGTGGTCGGTGCTCGTGGATGCGCGCGCGAATGAGGAACGGTCTTCCGACGAGGGATATCGGCACGTCATCCCCGCGACCCCCGCGCGGTATCTCCGCGTCAACATGCTGAAGAACAGCTCCAACCCCGGGGTTCACATCCGGGAATTGCGCGTTTTTGAGCCCGGAAAGCCCCGCAGTGGGGCGATCTACGGAGAACTCAAGGCGTTGTTTGAAGCGAAAAAGGGAGAGTAATGACGCGATGGGGTGCAATATACATCCCGGTTGCTGCGTTATTCCCCGGAGTAGGGGATGGTGTACACCCCGGGGACGAAGACACAAGGAGGTAGACGTGACCAAGTCGTGGAAGGTTCTGTTGGCGGTGGCGGTGGTTGGAACGATGACGGGAGCCCTGGTGAGGGCCGAAGGCGAAGACGCGGCCAAGGGGGAACGCCAGCGGGGCGAGGGCAAGCCGCGTGGCGAGTGGTTCAAGACCATGGACACCGACAGCAATGGCACCGTCTCCGTGTCCGAGTTCACGGTGGCACATGAGAAGAGGCAGGCGGAGATGAAGGCGCGATTGGGCGACAAGTGGGACGCCGACCGCGCCGCGAAGGCGCCGTCCGCGGAAGATCGGTTTAAGAAGATAGACGCCGACGGCAACGGCGAGCTGACCAAGGAAGAAATGCAGAAGGCGCGCGAGAATCGTCAGCGCCGTGCACAGAAGGACGGAGAAGAGCCGAAGAAGGATGGCGAGAACAAGGGCGCGGAAGACAAGAGCGAGTAACGCATCGCATAAGCCATGAAATGAGAGAACCCGCGCCGGCTCGTCCGGAGCGGGTTCTTTTTCTTTTGCGCCCGTCCAACTACAGCCGATCAACCCGCATCCTGCGGGATGCCATTGCCGGTTCCCTCTCCGAAGTGGGGCTCGCCGGGGTTCGCGGACGTTGCGGCCAGCATCCCGCAGGCAGCATGGATGTCCTGCCCGCCGCTGTAGCGACGCCCGACGGGCATGGCCAGGAACTCACGCAGCGCATCGCGGAAGGCGCCCAGCTCGTCGGGCGATGGCGGACGAAAGCGGCCGGAGGGATCGTTGACGTCGATGAGGTCGAGCTTGACCGGCAGCCCGCGCGTCAGCTCCGCCAGCATCCGCGCGTCTTCCGTGCGCGTGTTCAGCCCTGCGATCATCGTCCAGGCCAGCGTCACGCGCCGGCCGGTGGCGGCGTGATACTCGCGGAGGGCCTGCATCAGCTCGGGGGTCGGGTGGGCCGCCTCGACGGGCATCAGCGCGCGGCGCCGGGCGGGGTCGGCGGAGGTGAGCGAGACGACCAGCCTGTAGGCATGCCGCCCGGCGGTAAAGCGGCGGATGCCGGGGACAATGCCGACCGTGGAGAGGGTGATGGCCTTGGCCGAAATGGCCATGCCGCACGGCTCGGACAGGACGGCCGCCGCCGCGAGAACGGCCTCGTAGTTGAGCATCGGTTCGCCCATGCCCATGAAAACGACCCCGCGGACGGGGTGCGCGGAGTCGGCCTGAACGCGGGCCACCTGGTCGACCATTTCCCATGCCGCCAGGTTTCTGCGCCAGCCCAGTCGCGCAGTCGCGCAGAAGACGCACCCCATGGCGCACCCCACCTGGGAACTGACGCACACGACATACTTCGGGTCGTCAGGCCGGTGCAGGAGCGGGATGCGCACGGCCTCGAAGAGGTCGGGCCCATCCCCGCGGAACAGGTATTTGGCGAAGCCATCGCGGGCCGAAACGGTCTTTTCCACCTGTGCGAGCCGCGGGAGGCGCGTCAGCGAGCGGACCTCCGCGAGGACGCGCGCCGGAATGCCCGGGCCCACGGCGGGGAACTCGTCGCGCCGCACGGCCGCCGCCTGCAACTGCCTCGCCAGGCGGGGTGTCACGCCCGCATGCGCCAGCGCGGCGTGCAGCGCGGCGGACGTCTGGTTCTTCAGTACGACGGTCATGCGGTCGCTCCATGAGGACCGGTCCACAGGCGGCCACGACTCGCAGGATCAAGCACTACTTCGGGAGCCGGCCTGTCTGTGTCGGCCGGCCCATCCGGCCAATGAAGATGCCGAGCGCCAGCACGACCAGCACGGCGCCCGCAAGGATGACGATGCGGCGGGCGTTCCACGGCTTTGCAGGGGCCGCGGGCTCGACGGCGGGGACGACAGACGGAGGCGCTGAGGTGGCGACGTTCGATACCGGCACCGCCGGGGGCGGCGGTGGGAGGCTTTCCAAGGCGAGAAACCCCTTGGATAGCAGGTCCATCGCGGTCGCGTCCCTGACCTTGCTTTCCTTGGAACCCACGACGACGGCGATCACGCGGCGTCCGTTGCGCTGGGCCGTGGCGACGATCGAGAAGCCGCCTGCCGCGAAGTAGCCGGTCTTCAGTCCATCACAGCCGGGATACTTCTGCAGGAGGTGGTTCGGATTGCGCAGAGTGAATGTCCCGTTGCGGAACGGACGGTTCTCCATCGAGGCATAACGCAGCACGTCCGGGTGCTTGAGCACCTCCCGGGCCAGCGCGGCCAGGTCGCGGGCCGTGGAGACGTCGGGTTCCTGTCCCGTTGCCGGCGGCAGGCCGTGCACCGAGTGAAACCGGGTTGCCGTCATCCCCAGCTCCGCGGCGCGCTTGTTCATCAAATCGACGAAGGCATTGCGCGTTCCCCCCACGTAAACGGCCAAGGCGACCGCGGCGTCGTTGGCGGAGTGGATGGCCAGGGCCGCCAGGAGATCCTCGAGGGGGAAGACCTCTTTCTCAGCCAGGTACACCTGCGATCCTCCCGTGTTGGCCGCTTCGGCGGTCACATGAACCCGGTTCGTGAGCGAGAGCTGGCGGGCGACGATGCGCTCTTCGATCAGGAGCAGATCCATCAGCTTGATGACGCTCGCGGGGTACCCCGGCTCGTCGGCCTTGTCCTCGAAGAGGACTTTCCCCGTCGCCGCGTCCTCTACGATCGCGCCGAGGTAGGGATCGGCCGATCGGATCCCGATCGCGGCCCGGCCGGTCTTCGCGCCCTCGGCGCTTCCGGCGAGGGTCAGAGCGCAGAACGAAACGAACAGCAGCAGACGTAGTTTTCTCATCCGGCAAATCTCCTGTTGGGCCCGCCCCCTCAACCTACGCGGGCGATGCGGTCCTCGAGAGCGGGACGTTACCATGGCCCCGGCAGAGAACAAGCCCCTTTCCTTGTTTCGTCATCCCGTCACCGACCTGTCACCGAAGCCGTCCACTGCAACGGAGGGTTAGATTTGTCAGCCACGTTGCGCATCTCCTTGCCTTCAACGCGTCAAGGCTCCTTATCCAGAACCATATGCGATACACAGCGGCACCCAAGGCTGTCCTGTAGACCCGTGTGACGCGGGGCGCCCCCAGTTTTGCCAGAACACTGTCGATCCTCTTGTCATTGTCGCAAAAGGGCCTATGACCAAGTGGATCCCCGAGCCCTCGCAATCCTTCTGTAAGGGTACAAAGGGTTAAGACCGATTGATCATGGCGATGATCTACGAAATCGGCAAAGTGAGGCAATCCACAGGTGTTTGGAATATCTGTGAGTATTCTTTCGTCTGTACAGTAGTGGAGCCACTTCTCCACAAAAGAGAGCGACAACTCGTTCTTCTGCCACACTGAGAAAGCCGCCTGTACCTGACACGGGTTCCAGTATTCTTCGTGATCGCATCCCATGAGAACAAAACAGTCGCGCTTCGTCCAACGTCTGTTAGCGCCCCAGTGTGGGACATAGACCCCCGGCAGCACGCCACCATTGTCCGAGCACCACTCCAATAAGGTGTCTATACGCCTCGAGAATGATTGTGGCCGTCGTCCGCAATCCGAATACACAACATAGTCGCCATCATTCAGGCGTTTCAACTCTTGCAGAATGATATAGGGCTTCCATAGCCAATACCCGCCGCCGCGTTTCTGATCCAGTATGTTGCGGTGCAGTTGATAGAATTCCTCGCGTTGAAATCTCTCTGAATCCCATGGGCTGACTTCAGTGAAACCCGCGACGGCCAATGCAGATTCATTGAGGAGAAGCTGATTGCGCCTGAATCGAGCTGTCGTAGCGAAGGTGACAAGGCAGACATTCATGGCATCGCTGAGCTATGTGTGAGTCAACGTTGCCGTTGAGGATCCGAGCGGAGCGAGCTGACCTCCGACGGCCGGTTCGGCCAGCTTATGATGCCCACTTCAGGTCAAGCCGCTTGCGGTTGATGGCGCAGTCCCGAAGATAGAGGTTGATCAGGTTCTGGTAAGGCATGCCGAGTTCAGCCGCCAGCGCTTTGAAGTACGCAACGGTGGGCTTGTCCAGGCGCATGGTGATGGGCTGTTTCAGCGCCTTGACGTAGGGATTGCGTTCCCCCTTCATGCTTCCAAAATCGTAGTGTGCTCTCATGGGTTCACCTCGCGTTCCAGTAATTGATCTCTTCTCCCTTGTCCGCCTTGCGTGCCGAGATGATGCGAATGACGCTGTCGCTCACGCGATAGCAGTGGCAGACCACCAGCACCCGCAACCGGAAGCTGATGCCGAGCATCAAGAAACGGTCCTCATTGGCTGAATGGTCAGGATCGAAGAACCGCATCGCGTTCTCGTCGAGAAAAACGGTCTGCGCCTCCTCGAAGGGCACCCCGTGTTTGCGCCTGTTCTCCCGGTTCTTCGCCTCATCCCACTCGAACTGCACCTCTCTCATATGTACACTGTACGGATGTCACACGTGGGGCGCAAGTCATATTCCGCTGGCCGAGCGTTTGCCCTTAGGCTGAGGCGACCGCGGGTAGCCGATAGCCTGGAGGGCCTAGTGTGCGCCCAGCATGGGCGCGTTGTAAATGGGGCGCAAGTCCCCTGTAGGAGGACGTTCGGAACCGCCGTATGCGGACCCGCACGTGCGGCGGTGTGGCACCCGTGAACTTGGCCTATTGGGTCAGTTCACGGGGAGCCGATTGGGCTTCCTCTTCATTTCTGAAACATCTCGATCAGGACGCTGAGGAGCCGTTCAGAGGCCGTGG
>CAZJBP010000020.1:0-27544 GCA_964544115.1 uncultured Victivallales bacterium
GGCCGTATCAGACTCACCCCCTGCGCCAACCCAGAGATGCACCCCCGGCGTTTTGGCTTGTCGGGCCGATGGCAGGCCCTATCCTGTGACCTGTGTTTGACTTGGATTCATACCTGCGCGACAGCCGGCAGCGCATCGAGGTTTTCCTCGACCGGATTCTTCCACCCGAGACCGAACGGCCGGTCCCGTTGCACAAGGCCATGCGCTACAGCGTGCTCGGAGGCGGCAAGCGCCTGCGCCCCGCCCTGTGCATGGCCTCAGCCGCGGCGTTTGGCGCCCCCGCCGATGCGGCGCTGTTTCCCGCCGCCGCGTTGGAGGTCTTCCATACCTATACCCTGGTGCACGACGACCTGCCCTGCATGGATGACGACGATACGCGCCGCGGCCGGCCGACCTGCCACATCGTTTTCGGCGAGTCCACCGCCGTGCTGGCGGGCGATGCGCTCCAGACGCTGGCCTTCGAGTTGATCGCCCGCATGCCGTCGCCCGACCCCGCCATCCCGGCGCGGCTCGTGGTCGAACTGGCCACCGCGGGGGGCAGCCGCGGCGTTGCGGGCGGGCAGGTGGAGGACCTGGCCGCCGCCCCGGAGACGGTCGATGCCGCCGCCATCGAATTCATCCACCGGCACAAGACCGCCGACTTGTTCCGCGCGGCTGTGCGGATGGGCGCACTGACGGGCTCCGCCCCCTCGCCCGATCTGGAGGCCCTGACGGAATATGCGGAGGCGCTGGGGTTGGCTTTCCAGGCTGTGGATGACCTGCTCGACTGGCGGGAGCGCTCACAGGGGGGCACCGAGCCGGGAGAGGTGTCCTGCGTGACCGTCTACGGCGAGGAGGGGGCGCGCCGTCGTGTGGCGGACCTGACAGCACGGTCCGTTGCAGCGCTGGGCCTGGTGAGCGGCGACGTGACGCCGCTGCGCGCGCTGGCCGAGCACATGGCGCGGCGGACGCTGTAGGTGGGTGATCTGTGACACGGGAGGTATCGTGAACGCAATGACCGTGGTTTTCGGCGTGGGAGCGTACCTCCTCGGCTCGGTTCCGTTCGGCCTGCTCGTCGGCCTGGCGCGCGGGGTGGACGTGCGGAAGGTCGGCAGCGGCAACATTGGCGCGACCAACGTTTTCCGGACCGTCGGCAAGTCATGGGGTTCGCTCGCCTTCTTTCTCGACGCGGCGAAGGGCTTTGTGCCAGCGGCGCTCTTTCCGCTGGTGCTGGCGAAGTTGACCGGGGCGGAGGTCGGGGCGGGCCACAAACTGCTGTTCGGGTGCCTGGCCATCGTGGGGCACAACTGGCCGGTCTTTCTGAAGTTCAAGGGCGGGAAGGGCATTGCCACGTCAGCCGGCGCGCTGCTCGGGTTCGCTCCCCTGGAGTTGGGAGTCGGGGTGCTGACATGGGTGGCGCTGTTCCTGATCACGCGCTACGTGTCCGTGGCCTCGATCGCGGCCGCGCTGGCGATCCCGGTGACCGGCTGGATCCACGGCGATCCCTCCAGGCCGCTGCTGCCGGGCGTGCTCACGGGGCTCGGCCTGGTGGCTGTGCTGCGGCACCGGGCGAACATCCGCCGCCTGATGAACGGCACCGAGAGCCGTTTCGCGAAGAAGAAGCCGGCCGAAGGTCGGGGCTAGATTGTCCCGAGTCCATTCTTACAGCAATCGAACGTCCAGTAGGACTGCGGGGGGGAGCAGCCATGAGGGTTTGCATCATCGGTAATGGCGGGTGGGGCACGGCACTGGCGTTGGTGCTGCACTCGAACGGTCACGCCGTGACGATCTGGGGCGCGTTTGCCGAAGAAGTGGATCGGGCCCGCCGGCAGCGCGAGAACGAGCCGTACCTGCCTGGCGTGTCCCTGCCCCCCGACATCCGGTGGACGCATGACCGCGCAGAGGCCGCGGACCGGGCTGAGCTGGCTGTGCTGGCGACGCCGACGCGCTACTACCGGGAGGTGGCCGAGTCCTTCCGCGGCCTGCTGCCCGCAGCCTGCCGGCTGGTCAGCGTCTCCAAGGGCCTCGACCGCGACACGTTCCACACCCTCACCGAGCTTGCGCGCGAGGCGCTGGGGGCGGCCGCCGTGACCGCCCTGTCGGGCCCGAGCCATGCGGAGGAGGTCGCCCGCGGCGTGCCCACGGCCGTGGTGGCCGCGTCGGCGGACGCCGGCTTGGCGAAGGACGTCCAGGCCGCGTTCGGCAACCCCCGCTTCCGGGTCTACACGTCGGACGACGTCCTGGGAGTTCAGCTCGGCGGCGCCCTGAAGAACGTCATTGCCCTGGCGGTCGGCGTGAGCGACGGCCTGGGGTTCGGCGATAACACGCGGGCCGCGCTGATCACCCGCGGACTGGCGGAGATCACGCGGCTGGGCGTATCCGCCGGCGCGCGTCCCGAGACCTTCGCCGGCCTTAGCGGCATGGGCGACCTGATCGTCACCTGCACCAGCCGGCACAGCCGCAACCGCGCGGTTGGCGAGCGGCTGGGCCGGGGGGAAACTCTGGAGGCGATTCTATCGGGGATGAAGCAGGTGGCCGAGGGGGTGTGGAACTGCACGGCGGCGCGGGCGCTGGCCCGCCGGCAGGGCGTGAGTGTGCCCATCACCGACCAGGTGTATGCGGTGCTGAACGAGGGCCTCCGTCCCGCCGCTGCGGTCGAGGCGCTGATGTCAAGGGATGCCCGTCCGGAATTGGACTGAGGAGTTTGTATGACGTGGGAATCCGGATCGGTCTGGACGGTTGAAATCAAGGACGTGGGTTACGGCGGCGCCGGCGTCGGACGCGTGGATGGCAAGGTCGTCATGGCGCAGGGGCTGCTGCCGGGCGAGGTCGCGGAAGTGCGCATCGTGCGCGACCATGGCCGCTACGCCGAAGGCGCGGCCGTGCGCCTGCTCACGGCCTCCCCGCAGCGCGTCGACCCCGTCTGCCCGCTGGCGCTGCGGGTCGGCGCCGACGGCCCGGTCTGCCCGGGGTGCCGCTATCAGCACGCGACGCCCGATGCGGAAATCGCCCTGAAGCTCGGTCAGCTTCGTGCGCTGCTGACCCGCCACGCGCGGCAGCCCGACGTCGAGATCCTCCCCCCGGTGGTCTCGCCCGCGCCGCTGGCCTACCGCAACAAGATCGTGGTCCACCTGCGGCAGGATGTGGAGCCCCGCGCCCTGGGCTACTACGCGGAAGACAACACCACGATCATCGATGTGCCGCGCTGCCCGCTGGCGGTTGAGCCGCTCAACGCCTTGCTGGGCGAGGTGCGCGCCGACCCGGAGGCGCTGGCCGCCGCGAGCGACGGGGCGGCGGTCACCTTCCGCCATACCCCCTGTGACGGCGCCCTGTGGTGGCGGGGGACGGCGCCCCGCGAGCAGGCGCCCGACCTGACGGAAGACAGCCCCGCCGGCCCGCTGACAGTTCCGCGCGGCAGCTTCTTCCAGGTCAACCCAGCGGTCGCCGACCGGCTGGTCCGGGAGACGGCCGCCCGCCTGACCGTCGAGCCATCGGACAACCTGATCGACCTGTACTGCGGCGTCGGAGTCTTTGCGCTGGCCGCTGCGTCCGGCGGCCCGAGGACGGTGTTCGGCGTCGACAGCGATCCGCGCGCCATCGAGGCCGCGGGGCGCAACGCGGCGGCGCTGCGGGTGGGCAACGTGCGCTGGGTCCGGGCCGCCGCCGGGCCGGGGCTGCGACGGGTGCGGTCGCTGATGACGGGACGCGCGTCCGTGCTGGTCGACCCGCCGCGGGCCGGCCTGGGCCGCGCCCTGGTCAGTGACCTCGCCGCGCTGAAGCCCGACCGCATCCTCTACGTGTCGTGCGCCGCGGACACGCTGGCCCGGGACGCCGCCTGGTTTCTCGAGGACGGCTACCGCCTGGCGTCAGCCGCGCTCTTCGACATGTTTCCGCGCACCGCCCACTTCGAGACGCTTGCCGAACTGCGGCCCGTCGGCAGTGGGCCCCGGCGCGCCTCCGGTACATGAGGAAGACGCTGACATGGATAAGGTAGACGCTTGCGCGAAAGAAGCGACCGGATACCGGCACCTGTTCGGTCCTGTGCCATCGCGGCGGTTCGGGCGGTCGCTGGGCGTGGACCTGGTGCCGTTCAAGACCTGCTCGCTGAACTGCGCGTTCTGCGAGGTGGGTCGAACCACCTGCCTGACGCTCAAGCGGGCCGAGTATGTGCCGATTGGGGAGGTGCTTGCGGAGCTGGACCGGTGGTCTGCCGCAGGCGGGGTGACGGACTTCGTGACGCTGGCGGGATCGGGCGAACCGACGCTGCATGCGCGATTCGGGGAGGTGCTGGACTGGACGCGCCGGTCGCGGCGGTTCCGCTCGGCCCTGCTGACCAACGGAACGCTTATGACCGACCCCACCGTCCGCGCCGAGGCACGCGGGGCGGACGTGGTCAAGCTCTCCCTCAGCGCCGGGGACGCTGCCTCCTTCGCGCGGGTCCATCGGCCGCATCCCGATCTGAAGTTCCGCGAGTTCGTCGATGCGTACCGCCTCTTCCGCGACGAGTATGCCGGCGAACTCTGGATTGAGGTCTTCCTCGTGGCCGGGATGAACGACACGGAGGACGAGGTGCGGCGGATTGCCGCCGAGGTCGAGCGCATCCGCCCGGACCGCGTGCACCTGAACACCGTCGCCCGGCCGGCGGCCGAGAGCTGGGCCGGCGCGGTGACCGAGGCGCGCCTGCGCGAGCTGGCTGCGTTCTTCACGCCGCGCGGGCAGACCCCCGGCGGCTTTACCTCGCCGGCAGGCCGCTCGCCGGCCGGAGGCGCCGAGGCAGTGGCCGCCATTCTGCGGCGGCGTCCCTGTACCGTCGCGCAGTTGGCGGCCGTCCTGGGCATGGGCGAGGCGGAGGTCGGGGCCATGGTCGCTGAGCTGGTGGGCAGCGGTCAGGCGGAGGCCCGGGCCGAGAAGGGGGAGACCTATTACAGCGTCTTTTCTCATTGAACTGCCCTTTCGTCTGGGCCAAGATGGCCTGCAGTTAGCGAGGTGCGGCTTGGGATGTCGCTGGTCCGGGCGGCAGCGCCGCAAGGAGGAAGGCTTATGAGAACCTGTTGGATCGCGATGATGGCGGGAGCTGTTGCGTTGGCGATGTGCGGAGCGGCCCAGGCGCTGGACCGTGAAGCCTCCATGATCGACAGCATCGGCGCGAAGATGACGCCGTTCGACCACAACGACGGCATCTCAGGCTTCATCCAGGGAGAACAGGCCATTCAGAACACCGGCGGGCAGTGGGCATTCCTGCTGGGCGGCCAGTACGGAACCGTGTGTCCGGACTTCATTGACGAGGATTTCTGGAGCGCAACGGCCGGACTGAAGTGGTACCTGTGTCCGCTGACATCGGTCTCGGCCACCTTCACCTACGGCCAGTACGACATGCCCGAGAATCCGGACTACCGGAATGTTGCCCTGGAGCTGAAGCAGCGGCTGTTGCCGGCCGCCGCCGCGATCTCGCCCTTCATCACCCTCGGCGGCAACGTCCACTCAACCGACGATTTTTATGAGCAGGACGGATCAAGGAACATCTATCACGATGAAACCACGTCGGACCTGGCCGCGACAGCGGGGGCCGGGGTGGATGTATCGATGACCGATGACATGGTCATCGTGATCGACACCACCTACACCGATCCGGAGAACGGCGAAGACGGATGGGTGATGGGCCTCTCGATGAAGTACTACTGGCCGTGAGGGGCCGGGCCGCCGCCGACTGGATACGCGAGCTGAGCCTCGCGCCGCACCCCGAGGGCGGGTTCTTTCGCGAAGCCTATCGATGCGCCGAGAGCCTGCCGCGCGCGGCGCTGCCGACGCGCTACACGGGCGACCGCGCCTGTTCGACGGCGATCTACTATCTACTGTGCCATCCTCAGGTCTCGCGCTTTCACCGGATCCGATCGGACGAGGTCTGGCACCACTACGACGGCGATCCGCTCCTCATCCACGTCCTGACCCCGGCCGCGGAGTGCCGGTGTCTTCGTCTGGGCTGCGCGGGCGAAGGCTTCGAGCCGCAGGCGGTTGTTCTCGCAGGGAGCTGGTTTGCCGCCGAGGTGGCGCAGCCGGGGGGTTACGCCCTGGCCGGTTGCACCGTTGCCCCGGGCTTCGACTTCGACGACTTCGAAATGGCCGGCCCGGATCGCCTGCTCTCCGAGTACCCCCACTGCGCCGCCCTGATCCGCCGGTTCGCGTAGCAGCATGAGCCGCCTTGCCGTCGGTTGCGTCGCCGTGCCATGATGCGGCGCATGACGTGTGGAGTGCGGGCTGGCTTCTCGGGGCTGACGGTGCGGCGGGGGACGGGTCACAGACTCTTCACCCGTCGCCTTCTTCATGCGGTTGTGATGGGGGTCGCGCTGGCGTCCCCGTCATTCTCAGGGGCCGCTCCGGTGGCGCTCATTCGCGGGACGGCCTCGGTCGCCAACGGGTCCGAACGCGATTACGCCGGCCGCGTGGCGGACCGCGTCGAGCGCTGGCTGCGGGATGAGGGCGTGCCGGTGGCGTCGCTGACCGATGAACAGGCAGCCTCCGGGCTGGCCCCAGGCACGCGCGTCGCTGTTCTGCCCTACAATCCCAACCCGCCTGCGTCCGAGGTCCGTCAGCTGGCCGCGTTTCTTTCCCGCGGGGGGCGCCTGATCGTGTGCTACAGCGGCTCCGCCGAACTGGCGCAGGCCATGGGCATGCGGCTGGGCGAGTACCGGTCGGAAGCGCTTCCCGGCCGGTGGAGCGCGTTCCGCTTCACCGCCGCCGCGCCGCCGTATGTCCCGCCGCTCATCCGTCAATCCTCGCGCAACATCCGCGCCGCCGCCCCCGTCGCCGGCCGGTCTCAAACCATTGCCGTGTGGGAGGACGATGCCGGCCGGCCCACCGGCGACCCCGCCTGGGTGCAATCCGGGCAGGGATTCTGGATGTCGCACATCCTGCTCGATGCCACCGACGTGGCGGCCAAGCGGAGGTTGCTGCTGGCGCTTGTGGCCGCGTGCGATGCCTCCGTGTGGGATCCGGCGGCCCGCCACCTCGCGCGGTGCGCCGGGGCGTTGTGGCCCGGCGCAGATCTGGAGGATTCGGTCCAGCGGGTTCGCGCGGCAGCGGCGGCGACCGGACGCCTGGCCGCGGTCGAACCCGCCCTCGCCCAGGCGCTGGCGGTGCAGGACCGCATGGACAAGAAGATGGCTGCCGGCCGCTTCACCGACGTCATTGCCGACGCCGATCTGCTGTCGGTGGCCCTGGCGCGGGCCTACGGGCTGGCCCAGTCCGCGCGCGCCGGCGAGATGCGCGCCGTATGGGATCACTACGGGCTGGGGCTCTATCCCGGGAACTGGAAGCGCACCGGCCGCGAGCTGGCCTCGCGGGGCATCACCGACGTGTTCTCCAACGTGGCCTGGCCGGGGCTGGCGCTCTACGCGAGCCCGACCCTGGCGGTGGCGGACATCGCCCGCGCGCGCGGCGATCTCCTGGCCGCAGGGCTCGAGGGCGCCCATGCGGCCGGGCTGCGCCTGCATGCGTGGAAGGTGTGCTGGCGCACGGATAAGGCGCCGCCCGAGCTGCAGCGGCGCTGGCGGTCCGAGGGCCGGATGCAGGTCAGCGACGCGGGGCGCGGCCTGGACTGGCTGTGCCCGACGGACCCTCGCAACCGCGGGGCCGAACTGGCCGCGGTGCGGGAGCTTGCCACGCGCCACCGCGACCTGGACGGGATACATCTGGACTACATCCGTTACCCCGACTCCCACGCCTGCTACTGCCCCGGCTGCCGGGCGCGGTTCGAGCGCCAGGGCGGGGCGGCGGTGGCGGCGTGGCCGCGCGATGTGCGGGCGGGCGGCACCCGCGAGGACGCATTCCTGGCCTGGCGAGCCGCGCAGGTCACGGCGTTTGTGCGCGACTGCCGCTCCGAGTTGCGAGCGGCGAACCCGCGGCTGCAGCTCTCGGCCGCCGTCTACGGCTCCTACCCGTCGTGCGTGCGCAGCGTGGGGCAGGACTGGGTCCGCTGGGTGCGGGACGGCTGGCTGGATTTCGCCTGTCCGATGAACTACACGGAAGACCCGGCCAAGTTCGCCCGGTATGTCGAGCTGCAGATGCAGGGGCTCGGACGGGGGTTCGAGCGCAAGCTCGTGCCCGGGTTGGGCGTGACGGCGGCCGAGAGCCACCTGACCGCGGCGGCCACGATCGACCAGGTTCTGCTGGCCCGCCGCTCGGGGGCCGGCGGCTTCGCCCTGTTTGACCTGAACCCGGAGCTGGCCGAGGGCGTGCTGCCGGTGCTGAGCCTCGGGCTTACACGTTGAAGAGGAAGTGGCAGACGTCGCCGTCCTCAATCACGTAGTCCTTGCCGCGCGTCTGCATCTTGCCGTGGTCGCGGGCGGCCGATTCGGACCCTTCAGCCACGAAGTCGTCGAACTTGATGACTTCCACGCGGATGAAGCCGCGCTGGATATCCGTGTGGATCTTGCCGCCGGCGATGGGCGCGGTCGACCCCTTGCGGATCGTCCAGGCGCGGCACTCGTCCTTGCCCTGGGTGTAGAACGACATCAGGCCGAGGGCCGAGTAGACCGCATGGTTCATGCGGGTGAGGCCGGGCTCGCTCAGGCCCGACGCCGCCAGGAATTCAGCGCGTTCGGCCGGGCTTTCGATGGCCGCGATGTCGCTCTCGAGCAGGCACGAGATCGCCAGCGTGTCGGGGCCGAAGTCGGTGGAGAGTCCTTCTTCGCCGACGTTGTAGACGCACAGCACGGGGGAGAAGGTCACGAGGTCGAGGCTGCGCAGCGCCGTGCGCTCGTGCTCCTCCAGCACGGTTTCGCTCACCGGCCGGCTGTCCTCGAGCGTCTGCATGCATTTGCGCAGGGCCTCCTCCTCGACCTTCTGCTCGGGCCGCAGCCCGCCGCGCTTCTCCTTTTCCAGCCGCTGGAGGCGCGTGTCGACCGTGGCCATGTCCGCCAGGAGAAGCTCGCTCTGCAGGAACTCGCGGTCGCGCTTGGGGTCGATGCCGCCCGCCGGGTGGTAGACCTGTCCGGATTCGAAGGCGCGAATGACGAGGCAGATGAGGTCGCACTTGCGCGCGGACTCAAGCCATGCGCGCGATTTTTCGCCCCACGGCGCGTCCGGGCAGAGCGTGAACCGGTTCTCGGCGTAGACGGTGCGCTTGGGCTGGCAGATCTCCGTCAGGCGATCCACGCGCGCGTCCTGGACGTGGGCCACCCCCTCAAGGGCCTCCTCCGGCCGTCGTGAGGCGGGCACCTCGCGTCCGGTCAACAAGGAGAACAGAGTTTTCTTTCCGGACTGCGGCAAACCGAGTAGAGCGACTTTCATGGCGGCGGTCTTTCTACCACGCCCTCCGTTGCGGTGCAACCGTTGGCGCGCGCAGAGCCGAAGTTCTTGATCGCGGCGGCTTGACCTGGCGGCTCGACGTCGCTACGTTTTCGCGAGTGGCGCATCTGTTGCCTTGGCAGGGAGATACACATGGCCGAGATCGAATTCACGTGTCCGAACTGTGATCAGGTGCTTGAGGTCGATAAGGAGATGGCCGGCGACACCATCGAGTGCCCCGCCTGCAACGTCGAGATCTCCGTGCCGCATCCGGACGAGGAGAGCGGCGAGGAGGCGGCCGAGTGTCCGAATTGCGCCGCCCCGATGGATGAGGGCGCGGTTCTCTGCGTGGAGTGTGGATTCCACACCCGGCTGGGGCGGCAGATGGAGACCGATGCGGAGGGGTAGCCGAAGATCCTGAGCGCGCCCGAGCGGGGCATTGCCGGCAAGAGGCGCCTCTGCGGGCCTGGAAGCTACGTGCGCCCTTCCCGCTCATCGCCCAGATCCAGGATGTCCGTTCCTGTGATGTAGTTGATCGTGCCGAAGTCGCGCGGCTGCCCGGCCCGGTTGAGCGTGTCGGCGATCTTCAGCGTCACGTCGGTGATGTCGGCCATGCCGTCCTTCAGCTCCCCGGGGGTGGCCGTGCCCCGTTCCACCGCCATGGTCAGCAGGCGCGCGCGCACGTTGATGACCGTCAGGTGCTGGTTGATCGTGTGCATCAGCGCGCCGGCCAGCTCACGGATGGCCTCCTTGCGGTGAGCCCGGCGCAGGTCCTCGTCGCGCTGCTTTTCCTCCGTGACGTCCTCCACGATGACGACGCCGGGGGCGGTGGCGTCGCGTCCCGCCACGATGGAAAACCGCAGGGCGTGGGCGTTGCGATTGGGCAGGCTGACGATGGCTTCGCCGGACGCCACGCTGTCCTGGCGCGCCATCAGGCGAGGGAAGAAGCGCGCGTCCCCGCAGTCGAACAGCGCGTCGATGGGCTGCCCCAGCACCGCGCCGAACGACGTCTTGCCCAGCAGGTTCAACACGGCGCGGTTGGCCCTCAGGACACGACGGTCCGGATCGACCAGCAGCATGATCTGCGGGTTCATGTCGATCATCTGTTCCAGCTCGGTCTTTGCCCGCCGGATGATCGACCCCAGCTCGTCGCCTGTCGCCTCTCCCTTGGCCCCGGACTCGGTGCTTGTCATGCGCTTACCCCTGAAGATCTAACTTCGCCGCGATGGTGCGGGCTTGGCTCCACCGATGCAAGCCCGGAATGGTGTGGACTCGCACGGGGAGGGGCGACTATCATGCGGGACATGGTGCGGACGGCTCGTCACGGCGGTGTGCGTCCGGGACAATGGGGGGCGCGAGTATGGAGACAGCAGGCAGGGTCAGACTTCTGGTCGCAGCCGTTCTTGGCTGGACGACCCTTGCGGGCCTGGGTGCGGAACCGGCCCCGAAGTTGGAAGGCTCGTTGGACTCGCTCAAGGTTGTGTACGAGCAGGCGACGGCGAAGATCGAGTCGGATTACGAACTTGGGCTGAGCGCCCTGGACGCCCGCTACCCGCAGGAACTGAACGCGCTGAAGGCGCGCGTTCAGCAGGCTGGCGATCTCAACGGCGTGATGGCGGTTGATGCCGAGATCCGGCGCTTTGAAACCGAGCGCAACATTCCCGACGCCGCGGCGCCCGGGATGCCGGACAATCTCTTGGCGCTACAGGTTGCGCAACGCGAAGCCCGGGCGGCCCTGGATCGCGACCGGAACACGAAGACGGTCGCCCTGGTGAAGCTGTACCTGCGGCGGCTGGAAGAAGCGAAGAAGAGCCTCACCATGGCCGGCAAGCTCGATGAAGCGCTGGCGGTCAACGCGGAGATCGACCGGGTCAAGTCCAACCCAGCCGTGATGGCGTCAGACTTTGCCGCTGCCGCGGCCGATGTTCCTGCGGATCAGGGGGCCTCGAAGGCTCCCGCCGAACCCCCGGCGCCGGCGGGCCCGGCAGTGGCCGACATCAAACTTCCCTCCGGGGTGAAGATGTATGAGGGCGGCGCCCCCGACGTTGACGGCGTGACGATGAAGAGCGAATCGCTCACGGCAACCTCCCGCTCGAAACTGACCCGCAAGCTGACGGCCACGGTCTCGAAGGGCGAGACCGGCGGTCCAAGTCGCAGTTCCTACTCCACGGGCTACTCGAGCGTCTCGTCGAAAAGCGGAAGCACGACGCATTACGTGCGCATCGGCCTGCGGCCGGCGAGCACCCAGTACCGCTTCGCCGGGGGCACGCTCGTGGTCCAGTATTTTGCGAAGGAGATGGGCTCCCAGGGTAAGATCGAGCCAAAGCCGGCGGCCACGCAGACCATACCGCTTCCGGGGATCGAGATCAGCAAGCCGATCACCGTGGACTGTGCACCCCTGTCGCTGTATAGCCGCTCATATAAGTACAAGAGCTACTACGGCACCAAGTACAGCAGCGAGAGCGGCGTGGATCTTTACGGCGTGGTGGTCAGCGCGTTCGACACGGGCGGGGCGCTGGTCTACCAGGGCGCGTCCAGCACCGCGCTCGATGCGCTCGGGGTGGAATCGGCGCCCAAGAAGGCCGGGGCGAGCGTCGTAAACGACGGCAAGTCCGCCGTGATGGGCGGGTACTACTGAGAGCGCCCCGGGCGCCCGCCGGCGGGCGCGATCACCCGGCCTTCTTTGCCTCTTCCCCGGCCATGCGGCGCAGCGCCTGCATATCCAGCTTGCCTGAGCCCAGCAGGGGCAGCGCCTCGATGCGGTTCAGGTGCTCCGGGCGCGGCTTCCACAGGTTCGGCAGATCGCACCGGCGGATGAGCTCTGCCAGGTTCTCCGCGCTGCCAGCCTCGTCCGTGTAGAACACCACGAGCTGTTCGCCCTTGCGTTCGTCCTCGACGGCGGTGACCGCGAGCACCGGGTGCACCGCCTTCAGCGCGTCGAGGAGCTTCTCCTCCACGGCCATGTGCGGCACCATCTCGCCGCCGATCTTGCTGAACCGCGAGAGCCGGCCGGTCAGGAAAATGAAGCCGTCCTCGTCCATCCGGCCCACGTCGCCGGTGTCGTACCATCCCTCGCGCAGGACGGCGGCCGTCTGCTCCGGCCGGTCGAGATAGCCGCGCATGACGTTGGGCCCGCGGATCCACAGGAGGCCCTCCTTCCCGGGCGGAAGCGGCCGTCCGCTGCCCGGCTCCACGATGCGCGCCGTCACGCCGGGAATGGGGTGGCCGATGCTGCCGGGCTTGCATCCCGTCTGGCGCAGGCCGCCGAGCTCGATGTCGGGCACGTTGACGGCGGCCACGGGCGAGAGTTCGGTGGTGCCGTAGCCTTCAAGGAGCTCCTTGCCGGTCGCCTCGCGAAACGCCGCGGCCACGGCCGCCTTGAGCTTCTCCGCGCCGGCCACCGCCATGCGCAGCGACGCGAAGTCCCCCGGTCGGGCCTTGCGGGCGTAGGTCGACAGGAACGTGGGCGTGGCCAGCAGCAGCGTCGACTTCCGCTCGCGCACGAGGCGGGCTACGGCGGCGCCGTCGAGCGGGTTGGGATGGTAGGTCACGGCCATCCCCTCCAGCATGGGGCACCACAGCGTGGCCGTGTACCCGAACGCGTGGAACAGCGGCAGCACCCCGCACATGCCGTCGTCCGGCTGCAGCCGCAGGATCATTCCGAACCCCTCGACGTTGGTGACAACGTTGAAGTGCGTCAGCATGACGCCCTTGGGCTCTCCCGTGCTGCCGGAGGTGAACATCAGCGTGGCGAGGTCGTCCGGGCGGGGGCGCCGGCAGGTCATCAGGCGGCGGGGCGGGGCGAGCGCGGCGAGCGCGGCGGCCGCCACCTTTGCCGGCCAGCGCACGGAGGCGGCCAGGTCCTCGATCATGACGAGGGATTCGGCCGGAGGCGCTTCGAGGCCGGCCCGCTCCAGAAACGCGCGCGAGGTGATGACCGTGCGCAGCCGCGCCTGGCGGACCGAGGACTCCAGCGCCGCGCGGGAGACGGTGAAGTTCAGGTTGACCGTTTCCCTCCCTGTGAGGGTCGCGGCGAGGTTGGCCAGGGCGCCCGCAACGGAGGCGGGCAGAAGGATGCCGATGCGCGGCTCTCCCGGCGCCACGCGGTCCAGCTGGCGGCCCAGCGCGACAGCCGCCGCCAGCGCCTGCCCGAACCGGAGCCGGCGACCGGTGCTGTCGGAGAGCGCCGGGCGGAACCAGTGCCGCCGGGCCGAGCGGACGAAGGCGTGAGCGAGCGTCCGGTGCGCCGACTTGCGCAGTTCAAAGGCGTGTCCGAGAAGCCGCTGGACTTCTTCGCGCACGCGAAAGGGCGGCGTGTCGGCCGGCAGCGGGTCACCGAATTCGATCGTGATCGGGTAGGGGATACGCCGGGGCAGCGTGGAGAGCATCCGGCCGTAGCGGTAGCTGAAGATGCTGCCCCAGGCGCCGCCGATGCAGACCGGAACGATCGGGAACGAGGTCCCCCTGAGGATGCGCTCCATGCCGGGCCTGAAGCCCAGCATGTTGCCGTTGCGGGTGACGGCCCCCTCGGGAAAGATGCATACGAGGTAGCCGTCGTCCAGCGCTTCGCGGGCGCGCTTCAACGCGGCGAGGATCTGGCGCGGCGGGTCGTCGGGGCTGATGGGGATGGCCTGCATAATGCGGAACAGCGGCCCCAGCAGGCGGTGGCGATAGAAGCTGCGCGCCATGACGAACCGGATCCGCCGCTGCTGGGTGGCGCTGAGCAGCAGCGCGTCGACCCACGAGGCGTGGTTGCAGACCAGCAGGGCGCCGCCCTCGAGGGGGACGTTGTCCCGCCCGAACACGCGGATGCGGTAGACGCAGCGGGTCAGGATCAGGGTGACGAAGCGCACGAGGAAGTCGGGCAGGACGAAGAGGGCGGCGGCGGCGAGGGTGGCGGTCAGCAGCGCCGTCACGCCGAAGCACTGGCGCGCGCTGAGCCCGAGGCCGTTGGTCAGGAGCGCCAGCAGGCCCGCGGAGAGGGCCACGCCGGTGAAGCCGAGGAAGCTGGCGCACGCCAGGACGGCGCCCCGGCTGTCGGGCGGGCTGCGCTGCTGGATGAACGCGTCCAGCGGGACGATGAACAGCCCGCAGCTCAGGCCCACGAGAAACACCAGCCCCAGCACCGTCGACACGGCCGGCGTAGCAAGGCCCAGCGCCAGGCTGGCGGCGGTCAGGCCGACGGCTCCCAGCGGCACGACGCCGAACTCGATGTTGCGGCCGGAGAGGCGGCCTGCGGCCACCGCGCCCAGCCCGATGCCGAGCCCCGCCACGGGAAACAGGTAGCCGCTCTGGATCCAGTCCAGCTTGAGGGCTTCGCCCCCGTACAGCAGCAGCGTTTGCTGCAGGAACGCGGCCACGAACATGAAGAATGCGGAGCCCAGAACAGCCAGGAGCAGGTCCCGGTCGCGGCGCACGTCGCGGAGGGTCCGGAAGATCTCCAGGACGAACAGCGGCGTGAAGCGGCCCGAGCCGCGCGCCGGGGTGCGGCGGATGCCGAACGAGGCGGCGAAGCCCGCCGCGGCCACGGCCACGCAGAACACCGCCAGCCCCGCGAAGCTCCGGTTCAGCACGTTGAGCAGCAGGTACGAGGGAACGGCCGTGCCCAGGATGATGGCCAGGTACGTGAGTCCGGTGAGCAGGCCGTTGGCTTTGGACAGCGAGGCGACCGGCACCAGTTCGGGCACGATGCCGTACTTCGACGGGCCGAACAGCGCGCTCTGGGCGGACATGAGGAAGAGCACGGCGTAGAGGCTGGCGGGCGACAGGGCCCACACGGCTGCGCAACCCAGGCCCATCACCACCACCTCCAGAGCCTTCATGGTGACGATGACGGTGCGCTTGCTGAACCGGTCGGCCAGAACGCCGCCGGCGTGAGCGAACAAGAGGAACGGCAGAACGAAGATGGCCGAGGCCGTGGCGAGGACCGTCGCGCGCCGCGTATCGCCCTGCAGGTCCACCAGCAGGAAGACCAGCAGGAGCTTGAACAGGTTGTCGTTAAGGGCGCCCAGGAACTGCGTGACGTTCAGCCACGCAAAGGACGCCGGCAGTCGGTTCGCAGGCGCGTTCAGGGGCCCTGAAGCCGTGCGCTCAATCGGTGTCACCGCCATCGTTTTCCTCCAGGCAGACGACCGGATCCAATGGATGGACGCCAGCACCGGGACGATTGTTATCTGTGCCCGACGGGTATGCAAGACCGCTCTTTCTTTTGGGCTTTTGGGTTGCCGTTCACGGTGAAGCGTCCTATCGTCCGGAATTCAGTTCTTCTGTATGCAATCGTTGGCGGCGCGGAGCCGCCTGAGGGGAGGTTGAAAATGTCGATTCAGGTCGCAATCATAGGTGCCGGCAGTCTTGGGTTCACGCGCACGCTGGTGCGAGACATCCTGGGCGTGCCGGAGTTTGCCGACACGCGCTTCCGGTTCACCGACATCGATCCGGTGAACCTCGACCGCGCCGTTCAGTTGTGCCGCAAGGACGTTGCCGACAGCCGGCTGCCGGCGAAGTTCACCGGCACGCCGAATCGCCGCAAGGCGATCGAGGGCGCGGACTACGTGATCAACTGCACCCGCATCGGCGGCCTGAAGGCGTTCGCAACGGACATTGAGATTCCCCTGAAGTACGGGGTGGACCAGTGCGTGGGCGACACGCTGTGCGTGGGCGGCATCATGTACGGCCAGCGCGGGATCGCGGCCATGCTGGACTTCTGCCGCGACGTGCGCGAGGTGGCCTCGGCGGACGCGCTGCTACTCAATTACGGCAACCCGAACGTGATGCTGACCTGGGCGGCCAATGCCTTCGGCGGCGTGAACACGGTGGGTCTCTGCCACGGCGTGCACGCCGGCCACTGGCAGATCGCAAAGGTCATCGAGCTGCTCGTCAACAAGGGGCGCAAGCCCGGAAGCCGCGGCTTCACGCCCGTGGAGCAGAAGGACGTGGACATCATCTGCGCGGGCATCAACCACCAGACGTGGTACATCCAGGCGCGCTACCGCGGAGAGGACTGGACCGGGCGCCTGCTGGAGGGGTTCGAGAAGCATCCGACCTTCAGCAAGAACGAGCCTTGCCGCATCGACGTGCTGCGCCGCACCGGGTACTACAGCACCGAGTCCAACGGCCACCTGTCCGAATACCTCCCCTGGTACCGGAAGAATCCGGCCCGCACCGCCCGGTGGATCGACCCCAATTCCTGGATCGGCGGCGAGACCGGCGGCTACCTGCGGATCTGCATCGAGGGCCGGAACGACTTTGACCGCAACTTCGGCAAGTGGCTGAAGGCGCCGCCGAATCCCATCACCCCCGCGGCGCGCAGCCATGAGCACGGCAGCCACATCATCGAGGCACTGGAGACCGGGCGGACCTACCGCGGGCACTTCATCGTGCCTAACCGCGGCTGCATCAGCAACCTGCCCGACGACTGCATGGTCGAGGTGCCGGGCTATTGCGACCGAAACGGGATGAGCATCCCGCGGGTTGGCGATCTGCCGCTGGCGTGCGCAGCCATCCTGTCCTCCAGCGTCAACGTGCAGCGCATGGCCGTGCATGCGGCCGTGACCGGCGACGTGACGCTGTTGAAGCAGGCCGTGATGAACGACCCGCTGACGGGCGCGGTCTGCGAGCCCGAGGACGTGTGGCAGATGGTTGACGAGATGCTCGTGGCGCAGGCCGCGTGGCTGCCGCAGTACCGACTGGATATTCCCGCCGCCAAGCGCCGACTGGCGGCCGCCCACAGGAGCGGCGACTACCGCGGCACGAAAAAGTTCAAAGGCGTGCTGCGCCGCAAGGTGGCCCCCGCGCGGTGAACGCGAGTCGAGATGAAGCTACGCTGTTCCTACTGCCGTGAGGAGTTCGGCCCCGAGCCGCAGGCCCGGTGTCCACACTGCGGCCGCGTGATGCGCCTGCCCGACCGCCTGCTGCCGGCGGAGGTGCGCGAGCGGCGCAAGGCGCGGACGAAGGCGCGGCAGCGGGAGGAACAGCGCGAGGGCTCGGAGACGGTCCTACAGGCGCTGAGCGCACGTCGGCCGGCCCTCCTGATGGGGCTGTTGGCGCTGCTGATGGTGGCGGGCGGCCTGCTCGCCGGCCGCGCGACGGTCTCGTCGCGGGCTGCGTCTGCGCCTCCCTCGCAGGCGGGGAAGGCGGAAGCGGCGCTGCACGCGATGCGGGCCGCGCTGGAGCGGTTTCGCATCGACTGCGGTCGCTACCCCAGCACCGCGGAGGGGTTGCGGGCCCTGGTGCGGGACAGCGATTTCATCGGCTGGCGCGGCAACTACATCAACCGCCTCGGCCCGGACCCGTGGTCCCGGAAATATGTCTATCGCCTCGAGGGGCAGGCGATGACGCTGCTGTCGCTGGGTCCGGACGGCCGGGAGGGCACGGCGGATGATGTGGTTCCCGGCCCGCCCGATCCCGACGAAGTGGCCGGGCCGGCAGGCCAGTGGAGTGTATCGCCCCCGTCGCCCCCGGCAGCGACAGGAACGGTCACGGACGTGTCCCGCACCCTTTGAGCGGCTGCCCTTACGGCTGTGCCTTACGAGGATCGGTATCCGCCGTTCAGTATCCGAATCCCGCCGCGGGGGTCACGAGCAAGGCACGCACTCAGATACGAACTCGAAGATGCGCCATGGCGAACGGCACCCGGCAGAAAACCGCTGCGTCCGGTGCCGCCATCGGCTATGTTCCTGCCGGTGAGCACAGAACGTCCGTCCTTGCTGTTGCACATCTGCTGCGCGCCGTGCGCCACGCACGCGGTGCGGCTGCTGTCGGAGGCCCACGCGGTCACCGGGTTCTTCTCCAACTCGAACATCGCCCCCCGCGAGGAGTATGACCTCCGCCTGGACACCGCGCGGCAGCTAGCCCGGCTGTGCGAGATCGCCCTGATCGAGGATGCGTACGACCACGCGGCGTGGCTCGAGGCGGTCAAGGGACTGGAGAAGGAGCCGGAACGCGGACGACGCTGCGAGGCGTGCTTCCGCTACAATCTCGCTCGGGCCGCCGCCTACGCCGCCGCGCACGGCTTTGACCGGTTCACGACCACGCTCACGATCAGCCCCCACAAGGACACGCGCACGATCTTCGCGATCGGCCGCTCGCTCGGGCCTTTTCTGGAGGTGGACCTGAAGAAGCAGGACGGCTTCCTCAAGAGTCGGGCCCTGAGCCGTGACTATGGCCTCTACCGGCAGGATTACTGCGGCTGTGAGTTCAGCCGGCGCCCGCCGCGGGCCTCTCCGCCACCCGCATGACTGACGACACACACACGGCGCCCGCCGCCGCAGAGTCGATTCCATCGCCCGCGGCGGAGCCCTTTCTCACGATTCGCCGCTTCATGATCGAGACTTACGGGCAGCCCCTCTACCGCGTGCCGGTGGACTTCGGGTTCGGCTGCCCGCACCGCGCCTCCTCCGGATCGGGCGGCTGTGCCTTCTGCGCGGAGGATGGCGGCCGGAGCGTGATCATTACCCGCGCGCTATCGCTGGCCGACCAGGTGCGGATGGGCTCGGAATTCGTGCGCGAGCGCTACGGGGCCGGCGGGTTCCTCGCCTACGTGCAGGCGCACACCGGAACCTTTGCGGAGCCCTCCGAACTGCGCGCGCGGCTGGACGAGCTGGTCGGGTTGGTGCCGTTCGCGGCGTTGAGCATCGGGACCCGCCCCGACTGCCTGTCCGATGCCTGCCTGGATGTGCTGGCCGACCTGAGGCGGCGGCTGGATGTGTGGATCGAGCTGGGCGTTCAGACCGTGCACGATGCGACGCTGGCGCGGATCAACCGTGGGCACGACTGGGCGAGCTCGCGCGATGCCATTCTGCGGGCGGCCAGGCGCGGGCTGCGCGTGGCGGCGCACCTCATCGTGGGACTGCCGGGGGAGGGGCCTGAGCACTTCGCCGCCACGGCCGTGGCTCTCGCCGCATTGCCGGTCTTCGCGGTCAAGATCCACAACCTGCACGTGATCGCGGGCACGCGCCTGGCAGAGGAGTATGCCCGGCAGCCTTTCCCCGTGCTGGACGAAGGCGACTATGCCGATGCCCTGATCGACGTCCTGCGGCGGCTGCCCGCGCGCGTGGCCATCCTGCGCATCAACACCGATACGCCCCCCGACCGCCTCGTTGCGCCGCGCGGGTTCATGGGCAAGGGCGTGTTCGGGGAGTACGTCGTCCGGGAAATGCGCCGCCGCGGCGTCCGCCAAGGCGACCTGTGTTGAAATTGGGGGCCGGGGAGGGTAGTCTCCACGGCTCAGTCGGCGTCAGGCGCAGGAGGGTAGGACCATGGAGTACCACGTATCGACGGGTGGGGACGATGCGCAGCGGGGTTCCGCCTCGGCGCCGTTCAGGACGATTTCGCGCGCAGCTCAGGTCGCTCAGCCGGGCGACGTAATCACCGTCCACGGCGGCACGTATCGCGAAAGCGTTGCGCCGCCGCGCGGAGGCGACTCCGACGCGAAGCGCATCGTCTACCAGGCCGCTCCCGGCGAACAGGTCGAAATCAAGGGCTCGGAGCGCGTGCAGACCTGGGTGAAGCTCCAGGACGACACCTGGAAAGTGACTCTGCCCAACGCGTTCTTTGGCCGCTTCAACCCCTATAGCGACCGCATTCACGGCGACTGGTTCTGGGGCAAGGACCGGCCCCATCACACCGGCGCCGTCTATCTGAACGGCGCGTGGCTGATCGAAGCGGCAACGCTGGAAGAGGTGATGAAGCCCGCGGGCGACACCGGGCTCTGGTTCGGGCAGGTGGACGAGGCCGGCACCACGATCCATGCCCAGTTCAAGGGCGTGAACCCCAACGAGCAGCTCGTGGAGATCAACGCGCGCCGGACCGTGTTCTATCCCGCCAAGCCCGGCATCAACTACATTACCGTCCGGGGCTTCGCCCTGCGGCACGCCGCCACGCAGTGGGCTCCGCCGACGGCGGAGCAGGTCGGCCTGATCGGGACGAACTGGAGCAAAGGCTGGGTCATCGAGAACAACGTCGTCTCGCACTCCACGTGCACCGGCATCACCCTCGGGAAATACGGCGACGAGTGGGACAACAAGTCCGCGGATTCCGCCGAGGGCTATGTTCAGACCGTTGAGCGCGCGCTGCGGAACGGCTGGAACAAGGACACCATCGGCCATCACATCGTCCGCAACAACACCATTTCCCACTGCGAGCAGGCGGGCATCGTCGGGAGCCTCGGCGCCGTGTTCAGCCGGGTCATCGGCAACACGATCCACGACATCCATGTGCGCCAGCTCTTCGGCGGGTGCGAGCAGGCCGGCGTCAAGTTCCACGCGGCGATCGACGTCGAGATTTCCGGCAATCACGTCTACCGGACGTGCCGCGGCCTCTGGCTGGACTGGATGGCGCAGGGCACGCGCGTCTCGGGGAATCTGCTGCACGACAACGGGGAAGACGATCTGTTTGTCGAGGTCAACCACGGCCCGTTCCTGGTGGATAACAACATCTTCCTGTCCCGCGTGACGTTGAACTCCCGGTCGCAGGGCGGCGCCTACGTTCACAACCTGATCGCGGGGGAAATCAACCCGAACGGGTATGACGATCGCCAGACGCCGTTCCACAAGCCGCATTCAACAGAAATGGTGGGGCTGCACGACAACCCGTGCGGCGACGACCGCTACTATAACAACGTGTTGGTCGGGGCCGCGGACCTGAGCAAGTACGATGCGCCGAAGTGGCCCGTATGGATGAGCGGCAACGTCTTCCTCAAGGGCGCGAAGCCCTCGATCCATGAGGCGGATCCGCTCGTCCTGCCGGAGTGCGACCCGGCGCTGAAGCTTGTCGAGGCGGCGGACGGGGCTCGCTTGGACCTCGTCGTTGACAAGGCCTGGGCCGCTCAGCGGCCGCGAAGGCTGGTGACGACGGAGATGCTCGGGCAGGCACTGATCCCGAGCCAGTCTTATGAACGGCCGGATGGCTCGCCGATCCGGGTGGATCGGGATTACTTGGGCAAGCTGCGGAACGAGGCGAACCCGTCGCCCGGGCCGTTTGAGAAGGTCGGAGCGGGCCCGCACAGTCTGAAGGTGTCTGAACGCAAGGAGTGGAGATCATGAAGTACGAGTGGATGTCATCCTCACCGACGGCGCAGTGGAAGAAAGGCGGCAAGGCAGTCGCGAGCGATGCGGCGCCTTCGCTGACGTGCCTGCCGGACTTCCAGCAAACGTGGAAGGGCTTTGGGGGCTGCTTCAATGAACTCGGATGGAAGGCGCTGAGCCGCCTGTCGGCCGGGGATCGCGACGCCATCCTCCGCGATCTGTTCTCATCCGAGGGCGGCTGCGGCTTCAACTACTGCCGGCTCCCCATCGGGGCCAACGACTACGCGGAGAGCTGGTACAGCCACGACGAGCAGCCCGGTGATTTCAAGATGGACCGCTTCTCCATCGAGCGGGATCACCGCTATCTGCTGCCCTACCTGCGGGCCGCCCGGAAGTACCAGCCGGAGATGTTCCTGTTTGCCTCGCCGTGGAGCCCCCCGACCTGGCTCAAATACCCGGAGGCTTACAACTTCGGCACGCTCATCTGGAAGCCGGAATACCTCAAGGCTTATGCCCGGTATTTCGTGCGGTTCGTCCAGGACTACGCGAAGGCGGGGATCCGCATTGACGCCATTCATGTCCAGAACGAGCCGAACTCGGACCAGAAGTTCCCCTCGTGCCTGTGGACCGGAGAGAAGATGCGGGACTTCATCCGCGACTACCTGGGGCCGGTGTTCCGGAAGGAGCGGCTCGACTGCCAGATCTGGGCGGGCACGATCGAGCGCGCGGACGTGAATGCCTGGGCGCAGCTGATTCTGAGCGACGAGAAGACCCGGCCTTACGTCTCTGGCGTCGGCTACCAGTGGGCCGGGAAGGGCGCCATCCAGCGCCATCGCATGGCCTGGCCGGACGTGCCGATCGTGCAGACCGAGAACGAATGCGGCGACGGCTCGAACACGTGGGACTATGCCCACTATATCTTCGACCTGATTCATCACTATGTCAGCAACGGCGCCGAGGCCTACGTGTACTGGAACATGGTCCTGGCCGCCGGCGGCGAGAGCACGTGGGGCTGGCGGCAGAACGCGATGATCTCCATTGATAAGGAGAAGCCGACGTTCACGTTCAACCCCGAGTACTACGTGATGAAGCACTTTGCGGCGTTCATCGAGCCCGGGGCGCGGGTGATGAAGCTGGAAGGCACGGGGTCGGGCAACGCGCTGGCCTTCAGAAAGCCGGATGGCCGCACGGTCTACGTGGTTCACAACCCGTTCAACGCCGTGGCTCCCGTGCGCCTGCGCGGTCCGGCAGGGACGGTGGAGTTCATGCTCGGACCCCAGTCCATCAACAGCATCGTCGAGGCCTGAGCGTCCATGACTCCAAGACCGCGGAAGCCCTGCTTCGACGACCTGCTGCGAGTGCTGAGGCGTGAGCCGACGGATCGCCCCGTGCTCTTCGAGTTCATCCTCAACGGTCGCCTGTACGAGCGGCTGCTCAAAGGGCAATGGCATACTGAGGGGAACCCGCTTGCGCACGTGCGGAACGGCATGGAAGCCTTTGCCGCCGCCGGTTACGACTATGCCCTGTTCGCCGGCGGCTGGATCTTTGGGTTTGCCCGCAAGGACCGCCAGAGCGCGCAAACCGTTTCGATCAACGATGGGGTGGTCATCACCGATCGAGCCAGCTTCGATGCATTCGTCTGGCCGGACATGGCCAAGGCGGACTTCTCCGTCCTGAAGAACGTGGAGGCCTACCTGCCTGACGGCATGAAGCTGATGGTCTGCACGCCCGACGGGGTGCTGGAGAACGTGATTGCGCTGCTGGGGTACGAGAACCTGTGCGCGCTGCTGGTGGACGATCCGGAGCTGGTCGGCGATGTGTTCGACCGGGTCGGCGAGACGCTGCTGACGTACTACCGCAAGGCGCTGGCGCATCGGAGCGTGGGGCTGGTCATGGTCAACGACGACTGGGGGTTCCGAACCCAGCCTCTGCTGTCGCCGGTCTACATGCGCAAATACGTCTTCCCCTGGCATCGCCGCATTGTGGAAGCGGCGCATGCGGCCGGGCGGCCGGCGGTGCTGCACTCGTGCGGTCAGCTGGAAGTGCTGATGGACGAGATCATCGACGACCTGAAGTTCGACGGCAAACACTCCTACGAGGACGTGATCTGCCCGGTGGAGCAGGCGTACGCGCGGTGGGGGAAGCGCATCGCGATCCTGGGCGGGATGGATGTGGACTTCATGGTGCGGTCGGACCCGCAGACGATCCACCGGCGGGCAAAGCGCATGCTGGAATCGGCGCCGACCGGGTACGCACTCGGCACGGGCAACAGCGTGCCTGAATATGTGCCGGACGAGAACTATTTTGCCATGACGCGCGCCGCTCTGGAGGCGTAGGCGTCGGGCGCGACCGGGGTGCGGAGGGGCTATGAGCAACGAGATGGATACACGGGCCGTGACCGAGGGGCGCAAGTTGGTCTACCGGGAGGGCCGGGAGACGATCACCCTCCAGGCCTGGGGCAAGGACGGTCTCCGCGTGCGGATCACCCCCGAGGGCGGCGGTCAGACCTCGGACTGGGCGCTGGATATCCCTCTTGAGACCGAAGGTCAAATAGACATCTCCCCGGCGGAAGCCACGCTGAGGAACGGCAAGATCTCCGTCCGGATTCGCGACCTCAATACGCACGGTGGGCACCTGGAGTTCTTCCGGCACAGCGGTGACCGGAAGATTCCCATCCTGAGCGAGGAAGACTACGTCGTATGGGCTCACAATCCGAACGTGCGCACGTTCAAGCCGGCGGGTGGCGGCCTGTTTCACGCCGAACTGCATTTCGCAGCGCGCGACGGCGAGCGCCTTTACGGCATGGGCGAGAACGCCACCCGGCACCTCAATCTGAAGGGCAGCGTCATCGACCTCTACCAGCGGCATGTCAAAGCAGTCGTTCCGTTTGTCGTTTCCAGCGAAGGCTACGGATTTCTCTGGAACAACCCGTCACTCGGCCGGGTCGAGTTTGGCAACAACCGGACGCGCTGGACGTCCTATGGCTGCCGGCAAATGGACTACTTCATTACCGCGGGAGACAGCTACGCCGAGATCATGGAACATTATGCCGACGCCACCGGACACGCGCCGGCCTTTCCCTACTGGGCCTCAGGCTTCTGGCAGTGCAAGCTTCGCTACGAGACGCAGGAGGAGTTCCTCGCCGCGGCCCGGGAATTCAAGCGGCTTGGGCTGCCGCTGTCGGTGCTGGTGATCGACTTCCTGCATTGGGACGTCTTGGGCAACTGGAAGCTGGATCCCAAGTGTTGGCCGGATCCCAAGGCGATGGTCAAGGAATTGGACGAGATGGGCGTGCGGATCATGATCTCGCCCTGGATCCTGGTCAACGAGAAGAGCGAGAACTTCGCCCACATGAAACAGCATGGCCTGTTCACGGGCTCCATTGATGGGAAGAGGGACACGGTCGAATTCTTCGGCCCGTCATATCAATACGACCCGACCAACCCGGAAGCCGCCGCGTACCTCTGGAGCAAGTGGAAGGCGAACTACGTTGATCTTGGCATCCGTACGTTCTGGCTGGACACCTGCGATGACGCTCACGAGATCGTTGACTACGATCAGGTGCTGTTCCACATCGGGCCGGCCCGGGAGTCGCACGCGATGTTCCCCGTGGCCCATCAGAAGAATATCTACGAAGGGCTGCGCGCCGCCGGCGAGAACGAGGTCGTGACGATCTGCCGCAATGCCTGGGCGGGCAGCCAGCGCTACGGGGCCTGTCCCTGCCCCCACGACATCCTCTCTTCGTTCGAGCACATGGAACAGTACATGAAGGCCGGGCTCAATGTGATGATGAGCGGCATCCCCTGGTGGAACTGCGATATCGGCGGATTCGTCACCCCCGACAGCACGGCCCCGAGCTTTCACGAGTTGATGGTGCGCTGGTATCAGTACGGCGTCTTCATGCCCGTCTTCCGCACGCACGGCTGCCGGAAGAACAATGAGCCCTGGAACATTGGCGGGGACACGTATCGGCACATCCGGGCGTGTCTCTTCCTGCGCGAACACCTGCGCCCGTATCTCATGGCGCAGATGAAGCTGGCGTCCGAGAAGGGCCTGCCTCCCATGCGGCCGGTGTTCTTCGACTTCCCGAACGATCCCAAGGCCGCCGAAGTGGAAGACCAATTTCTCTTCGGGCCGGACATTCTGGTCGCGCCGATCCTCACGTACGAGCAGCGCAGCCGAGATGTGTATCTCCCTGCGGGGTCTGAGTGGACGGATGCCTGGACCGGTAAGACGCTGGCGGGCGGACAGGTCATCAAGGCGGACGCCCCGATTGAGCACATTCCCGTGTATCTTCGCGGAGATAAGCCGGAATTGCTGCAGCTCTTTGCTCGGGGTGAGGGCTGAAACCTTAAATGCTGGAAAGTGAAAGCTGATCGCTGGAGTCGAAGCATGAGCGGAACGACAATGACGGTGGTGCAGTGCTGGGATGATGGGGTGACGGCCGACGCGCGGGTGATCGAGATCCTCCGGAAGCACAACGCCAGGGCGACCTTCAACCTGAATGCGGGGCTGCACCAGGCGATGCGCAAGCCGTGCTGGGTCCACGCAGGCACGGAGGTGTGGCGGCTGGGCTGGGACGAGCTGAAGGACGTCTACAGCGGCTTCACCATCGCGAACCACAGCCTGACTCACCCGCGCCTTGACGGGATGCCGATCGATGAGGCACGGCGCGAGATTGTGGAGGGGCGCGACCGCCTGCAACAGTTCTTCGGGCAGCCCGTGCGGGGCTTTGCCTACCCGGGGGGCTCGTACGATGAGACGGTCATGGAGCTGGTGCGCGAGGCAGGGCATGTCTACGCTCGGACCGTGCTCAATGTGGAGCGACCCTTCCCGCCGGAGAACGCGATGGCGTTTCATCCCTGCTGCCACTTCCTTGCGCCCGACCTGTGGACGCGGTACGAGGCCGCGAGGGCGGGGGGCGTGTTCTACTTCTGGGGTCACGCCTACGAGCTGGTCACGGAGAAGATGTGGGCCGACTTCGAGGCCATGATCGAACGCATCAGCGCGGATCCCGGCGCCCGCTGGGGTGAAGTGGCGGGGTTGTTTGACTCCTGAAAGCGCATCGGCGACGATGCGCCGGAACATGCGCACGGCGAAGCCGCCCAGGGAGCGTTGACCTCATGACCATTGCGGAGACAGCGAGGCGCAAATTCCCACTCAAGACGCTTCTCAGTTTTCTTGGTCCAGGGTTCCTCGTCACCGTCGGGTTCATCGACCCCGGAAACTGGGCGACGAACATCGAGGGCGGCTCAAGGTTCGGCTACGGGCTGTTGTGGGTCATTACGCTCGGCACGCTCATGCTGATCGTCATCCAGCATCTGCACCCCAACGTGATTCACAGCCGGAAGTGGGGCCTGTCCGACAGCGAAAAGAAGAACTGTCTGCGCTACGAGAAGATTGGCACGCTATTGGCCATGTCGATGGGGTGGATTGTGAACTCGGCGATGAGTCCTGCAGCAGGTCCAGCGGACCCGTCGCCGTAGAGCGCGGATCCTTCATGTCGCGACGCATCTATTTCTTGCGGGTGTCCGTTCGAGCGGCGGGTACGCCGCAACCCGATCCGCGCCACGTTCGCCACCACCGCGGCCATGCGGGCGGGCGGTTAAAGAGAGCGGTGCCCGCCTGCCTGAGGCCGCGCATCCCGCGCACCTTGGCGGATCGGGTCGCCGGGGCAGACGGCCCCGCCTGGGCGTCAACCCCGTGTGCACTGAAACGGGGATGCGCCCCCTTCACGCCCTGCTAATGAAGTATATCTCTCTCTGTGAGAACATTTTACACTCTACTCCCTGATTAGCCGGAATTCCGACTAACGTCCTAATACCGGCCAAACCACGAATCCTGGGCCTCCTTTTTCGACCGTTTTTGCCCTGAGGTCCCTGCGTTAGTCGGAACGCCCCCTAACGCCGGTAATCCCACGTTAGTCGGAATCGCCGCGCCCCACCGATCCGCCGCCACCACGAGTATCGCGGCACTGTTCTCACGCGTCCCCCGCGCTGCATCTCCTTCTCCTCCAGTCCGATCCGCGCCGACTCCCCGGCTTGACTCCTCTGCCTTCTCTGTTACCCTCCCCGTCATGGTAAAGAATCGCTGCGGGTGCTTTTGCGGCTGAAATGGCCGGCCAACCCGCAAAATGTGGAATTCCAGCTAAACAACGTTCGCAGGACGGAACGATGATGAGAAGGAAGGATGGAAGAGCGGGATTCTGGGAGCCGGGATTCTCCATCTTCGCCGACGAGTTGACCAAAGAGGAGAAG
>CAZJBP010000021.1:0-27530 GCA_964544115.1 uncultured Victivallales bacterium
TGAATCGATTTCAGCAACTCCACCCCGGATCGGCCCGGAAGCACGATGTCCGTCACGACCACGTCCCAGGCTCCGTTTGACAGCAGCGCAAGCGCCCGAGCCGCGTCCTCGGCGATCTCCACCTCATACCCCTGCTCCTGCAGCATCGCGCGGAGCGTCAGCCGGATACCCTTTTCGTCGTCGACTACCAGAATGCGTGACATAGTCCTTCTCCCTACGCTGGCCGTGGTCGCTCCACCGGCAGATCGATATGAAACCGCGTCCACGACCCCGGTTCGCTCTCCAAGGTCATCTCCCCGTCATGATCATGGACGATGGACAGGCTGACCCATAGGCCCAGCCCCGAATGCCGCGTGCGGTCCTTCGTGGTGAAGAACGGATCAAAGACGCGCCCCCGGATCCCGGCCGGTATGACGGGCCCGTTGTCCTCAACAGTCAGACGCACCCACGCCTGGCCGTCCTTGCCTAACCGCTCGGCGGTCAGGCGGATTGCCTTCGGTTCGCCGTCCACGCGCATGCCCTGCATCGCCTCGGGCGACGCTGGCCCCCGCGCCCCTCCCTCCCACGCTTCCATGGCATTCGCCAGAAGGGCCGCCACGACCTCACCCATCTGGCGTTGGCGGCAAGATACCGTTGGCAGGTCCGTGGGGATGTCGGTGGACAGATCAATGCCGCGTTGCCGCGCTGTCTCCGCGACCGACGCGAGCGTGGAGGCAGCGATGTCAACCATCCCGGCGGGGGCGAACGGTTGCTCGTTCTGTCGCTGCGTGAAGCTCAACAGTCCATGCGTCATCAAGGCCACCCGCTTGCCCTCCACGAGAATCTCATCCGCAAACTCGGCGAGCTCGGAGTTGCCCGCCGCCCTGTCCTTAATGAGTTGGGCGTAGTTCGCGATCCCCATGATCGGGTTGTTGATTTCGTGGGCCATGCCACGCGCCAGAGTGCCGACAGAAGCCAGTTTCTGTTTCTCCAGTAGTTGCTTCTCCAGTTCCCGGCGTTCGGCCTGCGCCCGCTTCTGCTCGGTGACATCCAAATACGTTCCCAGCATGCCACGGATCTCGCCCGTGGAATCGCGCAGAGGCACTTTGTTCGTAAGCAGCCAGATCGTATCCCCTGAAGGAGTCGTCTGGGGTTCCTCAATCAGCAACCGAGGACGGCCGCTGGCGATGACGCTGCGGTCATCGGCGCGATACAGTTCCGCCTGATCACGCCATGGCATTTGGTAATCATCTTTCCCGATGATGTCCCGTGGATCGGCAAACCCGGCATCGCGCGCCAAGACGGTATTGCAGCCCAGATACAGGAGATTCTCGTCCTTCCAGAATAAGCGCGCGGGGATCGCGTTGTCAATCCCTTCGATGAGTGTGAGCCCCAAATCAGTCCATAAGGAGGGAGGGGGTGCGGATGGGGGGCGGCTGGTATTGACGCAGGTTATTTTTGTGGTGACATACGTTATAGATATGCTATCTATAACGCCATGCCAGCCAGACTACCGACCCAGCGGAAGACGCCGTTTGCGATCGACCCGCGCCCGCTCGATGAATGCTCGACGGCATTCGCGGGTCTTCTCGCTTGCTCGCGGGCCTTGCGCTCGCTTCAGGTTCCGGGGCTCGTGGAAGCCAACCTGCCGCTGAAGGAACGACAGAGGGGGCAGGCGGTGGCCGAGTATGTGGAAGCGATCGTGCTGCTCCAGTTGGCGGGAGGAACCTGTCCGGAAGACATGACGCGATTGCGCTCCGAAGCGGCCCTGCAGCGGGGGCTGGGTTTTGAGTTTCCAACGCCAAGTGCGGTGCGCAAGTTCCTCAATCGCTTCCATGATCCGCAACTCGATCTGCTGCGGCCGCCCCGGAAACGGCAGCGCAGTTTCATCGTGCCGGCGAGCGAGGCGGTGCAAGCCCTGCAGCGCGTCCAGCAAGGCACCGTTCACCAGATCCTGCGGCGGTATGTGGCGCAGCAACGCGCGCAGTCGATCGCCACGATTGATGCGGATGCCACGATCAGCGAGAGCCACAAGCGCACGGCTCTGCCCCACTATGAAGGCGGGCGAGGGTATCAACCCGTGGTGGCGGTATGGGCCGAGACGGATCTGGTCCTGGCGGATCAGTGGCGCGACGGAAATGTGCCCGCTCGCCAGGAGCCTCTGGACTGTGTTCGCTGGGCATTTGAGGCGCTGCCGGAGGGGATCCGGCAACGGTTCTTCCGTGGGGATAGCGCGTGTCACGAGGCCAATTTGCTGCGCTGGCTGAGCGACCCTCAACGCGCGCGGGAACCGGCTGGTCGGATCGGCTTCGCCGTCAGCGCCTTCAATAGCGTGGACCTGCAGAAGGCCCTGCGCGCCATCGGCCGCTCCGAGTGGACGACATGGGCGACCGAACCCGATGGAACTCAGCGACAATGGGCCGAAGTCCCCTTTGTGCCGGCTGAGCGTGGCGAGAAGAAAGATGCCGTGCCCTTGCGCTACGTGGGCTTGCGCCTGCTCAAACCCAAGGGCGAGCGCTTCGCCGATGGCTCCCAACAGCACTTCCACGCCGTCATCAGCAACCTGGACTGGCGCGGCGACAAACTCCTCGACTGGCATCGGGAAAAGGCGGGAACCATCGAACACGTCCACGATGCGGTGAAGAACCATCTGGCCGGCGGGCATGTGCCCAGCCAGAAGTTCGGGGCCGATGCCGCTTGGTTCAAGCTCGCGCTCCTCGCCTACAATATCGCCAGCGCACTCACCGGCTTGGCATATGCGGATGACGAGTCGCTACGGGATGCGGAACTCAAGCGCCTGCGCTTCCATCTGATCCACGTCGCCGGCCGCCTGAGCCGCTCTCAATGCAAACTGCGACTGCGTTTCCTCGCTGCACCCGAGACCATTCAACGCATCCTCAAGGTCTGGGAGGTCTTCCCTCTGCCTACCCAAGCCACCGCTTTCAAGTAGTCCGCGCCCTCACCCTGCCTCGCCAGCCGCCCCCCATCCGCTTCGCTCCCTCTTCCTTATGGACTGATTTGGGAGATGCCTGCGTCCTTGCCTTACCGACGACGATTTGGCACTGTTCGCGCGATGGAAACGCGCCGCCAGGGCCGTGAAAGCGGGTGCGGGATCTGCCCGGCCGGAACGCCATGTTGTGCCCGATCGGCCCGCCCGATATGCAGCGAGACCGAATGAGCGGTTCCACCACGCTACCGGTCAGCCCGGCTGGCAGTCGGACGCACGGGGTGTTCCTGAGGTTGCTGCAGGCCGCGCAAGACAATCCCCGCCTCATGTTGGTCCCCATCCGGCATCGGGCCGATGATCTGGAAACCGCGCTCGATGGCGGAGACTACGACTTCCTGCTTCCGAGCGGCTCCCGCGATGACTTTCTGCGCCTGTTGATGAACGTCGCGGCGTCAGCCGATGCGAGCTTTACCCTCGACCAGACCAATCCGGACAAACTGCGCGTTCTGCTGCATGCGCCCGATGCGCATCGCAACATCACTCTCGAGTTGTGGGCGCATCTCTCGGTGCGCGATCCCGCGAGATGCAGCGCGCGGCGCATCGCCTGGTCGGCGATCGAGCCGGTGCTTGTGCGCACGGCCGGAGGATGGCGGCTGCCTCCGAGCATCGAGGCCCTGTACTATCTGTCGCACCTGGCAACGCTCCGCAAGGACCTGAGGCATCCCGAAGTGCAGCGGCGACTGGGACGCTACCGTCTGGTTGATGGGGATGCCGGCTCTCTGATCGATCGACTGCGGGCTGAGCAGAACATCGAAGCCATCGCTGCGGAAGCCAATCGTCTGCTGGTCGCCGAGAAGCTGCTTGAGCCGCTATCCGGCCCAGCCGCCCGCCTCCGGTCCATCTTGGATGCGGTGATCAAGCGGCGAATCCGCCAGCGTCGACGCGCAATCACTCATGGGCGCATCTTTGCTGTGACCGGACCCGATGGCGTGGGCAAGACGACGGTGATCACGGCGTTGTGCGCAGATCTCGCCGCCAAGGCCCGAGCCTTCCGGTTCAAGAGCCTGTTCAGGCACAATCCGTTCTACACGGTCCTCTACGCCCTGCGCTTCAAGTCTGCCGCCGCCGCCCAGGGAGGCGAGTTGGCCAAGAACCTTTTTGACGAGATGCAGGCGCCGGCCTTGTTCCGTATCGCGCGGTTCCTGCATCCTCTTCTGCTGTTGCGCACCCGATTTGGCGCCTATCGTTGCTGCGACCGGTATTTCCATGATCTGCTCTTCACCGATCTGCGGCGTCACGGTGCCGTTCCGCGCCTGCGCGACGGCTGGGAACGCCTGGTGCCCACCATGCCGCTGCCCGCCTGGCATCTGCATCTCGATGCTCCCGACGCGATCATCCTGGGACGAAAGCGGGAACTCTCCCCGGCGGCCCTGGACTGCTACCGCAAGGGCCTGTTCGCCATCCACCTTGCCGCCGCCACGCCCTATTTCACCTATCTCAACACGGGACGGTCGCTCGAGGAGGTGCGCGCCGTGTTGCGCCTGGCGGGTGCCCCGCTCGGCCTGCGTTTCAAATCCTGGGTTGATCTCAGCACGGCACAACTGCTCGGCGAGGGCAATGAAAGGAGCTGCTTTGCGCATCCCACGGATCCCGGGCTTGTCATCAAGGTGAAGCGTCACGGTCGACCCTCGCGCGGGCAGAACCGCATTGACCGTTTGTATTCGGACGCGTTGGCCGGACGCGGCGTGCCCTTCGACCACATACCGAGATGTCATGGCGCCGTGGCCACGTCCCTGGGCGAGGGACTGGTCTGCGAGCGCATCCGCGACGCGGATGACGGAAGCTCCCTGCCGCTGGCAGAAGCCGTGCGGCGATGCGTTCTCGCCCGCGAGCATGCGGATCGCCTGCTTGACGGGCTGTTTGCCTATCTCCGCCGCCACTGGATCGTGTTTGCCGACGTCGGCGACTCCAACCTCTTGTGTCAGCGCCTGGCCAATGGTGATGTTCGGCTGGTGATCATTGATGGTCTCGGCGCCCGGCATCCAGGCCTGAAACTCAGGCTGCACAGCCAAATACCCGTCATGGCCCGGGTCAAACTTCGAAAGCAGTGGCCGCTGCTGCTTGCAAACCTGTGGCGCGATCAACGTGACCAGCCGGGGCTTGACTCCCCTCACTCACGACCTTAGCGTCTCTCCGCAGTTTGCGGCGCGGCCCACAAGAGAACTGGGAGGGGGCGACACATGATCGAGTTGCGAAGGTTGAAGTGGCGTTTCGATGCGGCAGGGGGGGCGTTGAGCGCCCTTACCCGGCAGGCCCCCCGTTCCGAGTTCGCGCCGCCCGCAGAGGCGCCGGACAGCTTTACCGTCACGTTCACGGTGAGCCTGAAGCGTTTCAGAGGCGAGAAGCCTGTTCTCGACATACCGGGCGTCCTCGACGTGCGTCTGCGTCAGCACGATCCGGGCGATCGCAATCTGCAAAACTACCCGGCGTTCAAGATGCCCGATGGCTCGGTTCCGGTTCTCGAAGCGACGGTCAGGCTCCACTCAGACGAGCATCCGGACTGGCAGAACATGACGATCGGCATACCGCTTGCCCTGCTCGACAAACCCCACGGCAAACATGATGTAGTGCTGCACTTTGCCGGCGCGCACTGGACAATGTATGTGGACGGCGAGTTGCTCGACAACGACTTCCCGTTCGGCTACCCGCGATGGCCCCGGCGGACAGCGTGGAGCATCGACGCGGCGTTCGTGAAGGCGGCGGCGGTCCACATCCCCGCCCTGCAGCCGCGGCCGCGCGCGGTGAAGGGGAGTGCGGATCCCTCCGGCATTCAGTATTGGCTTCCGCCCGGTCACAACAGCTGGGTCGGCGACGTTGCGACGATCTCTTACGGCGGGCGCTATCACGTCTTCTACCTCTACGACCGCCGCCATCACAACAGCAAGTTCGGGCGCGGCGCTCACTACTTCGAACACCTGTCCACGGAAGACTTCAGAACGTGGACCGAGCACGAGGCTGCGACGCCGCTGGAGAAGCAATGGGAGTGCATCGGCACCGGCGTGCCGTTCGTGTTCGATGGGCGGCTCTGCATCAGCTACGGCCTGCACACCACGCGCGTGTATGCGAAGGAAAAGACGATGCTTCCGGCGCAATGGGCCTACCTCGAGAAGCACGGCTGCACGGGCATCTTCAAGCGGGGGGTCACCCCGGAGCGGGCGGCGGGCTCAACGTACTCGGTCTGCACGGACGGCGTCGCCACCTTCGAAAAGTCGAACACGATCTTCCACCCCTGCGAGAACCCGAGCGTTTACACGGACCCCGACGGACGACTGCGAATGCTCGCGAACGCCGGGTCGAATGGCATCTGGGAATCGGATGCGGTCGACGGCGGCTGGCGCTGCATCAACCCGGGGTTCCCGCCCGGCGGCGACTGCACGTTCTTCTTCCGGTGGGGCCGGTTCGACTACATCATCGGCGGGTTCACGGGACTGTGGTCGAAGCCCGCCGCCGCGCCGATCGCCGACTACAAGGACGTCGTGAGCCAGGGGATAGATTTCTACGATGGGTCGAATGTGCCGTCGATTACGGAAATCGCCGGCCATCGCTTCCTGATGGCGGCGTGGATCCCCATCCGCGGATGGGGCGGCAACCTGGTCATCCGTGAGCTGGTCCAGTTTCCCGACGGCCGGATCGGTGCGAAGTGGATGCCAGAGGTCATGCCGGAGATGGAGCCGCCTGTGCTCCTGGCGGAGCGGGTGTCCGGGGCGATGACGTTGCCCGCAGACCGCAAAGCCTTCATGCTCGTCTTCCGCGTGAACGCTGCGGCGGCAGGGAAGGGGCGGCTGGCCGTCTCGTTTCTCTCCGAAGAGGGGGTGGAGGGCGGTTGCGAACTCCAGATTCGTTTGGACGACAGGCGCGCGCAGTTCGGACCGGCACCGGCGGGCGGCTTCGCGGGCAATGAGAAGTCCCTGCGCGAGGGCGGAGCGCCTCAGGGCGTCGGCAACTACGCGGTTGAGCATCTGGTGGGGACGGAGGAGTCGTTCACGGTGCGCGTGATCGTCCTTGGCTGCGACAAGATCGGCGGCTCGCTGGTGGACGCGGAGATCGCGGGCCTGCGCACGATGTTGTCGTATCGTCCTGATCTGACTGTGAAGAAGATGGTTTGCCGCACCGAGGGTGTCGAACTCAGGGACGTCCAGTTCTTCGCGCTGAAGAACCGGTAGCCGGCCCGGACGGCGGCATATGGAGGCAGGAGGAATCATGGATGCACGAGGTAGAGTTCTGGCGGCATTCGAACATCGTGAGCCGGATCGCCTCCCGCTCGACCTGGGCACGAGCGATACCTTCATCGCCCGCGGCGTGTGCCGGGCCCTGGCGCAACTGATGAAGGTGGACGTTGCCGGCGCCCTGGATGGTGGTGATCCGGACGAATTCGTGACGCCTCCGGAGGCCATGCTCGAGGCGCTGGGCGCCGACGTGCGCCTGGTGCACGTTCACGCGCGGCCCGACCTTCCCAGCTTGCCGGGGAGCGTCATTCATCGGCAGCTCCCGGATGGCGGCTCCGAGGATATCCACGCGAACGGCAGCATCTTTCGTCGGCCGGCGGGGAAACGGCAGTTTTCGCTCTACAAGCCTGCGCTTGACCGCCTGCTCGACGACGGCGACGCGGAGCGCCTCTTCCCGGATGTTCCGACGGAGCCGCCGTGGGCGGACGCCGCGCGGGCCAGGACGGAAATCGCGCAATGCCATGCGAAGGGTCTCTCCGTGCAGTGCAACTTCATCCTGATGCCCATCGGGATGACCTACTACGGTCCCTTCGACCTGGCGGGGTGGTGCGTGCAACTGGCAAGCGACCCCGCGCGGCTCTACGCGCTGATGGAGCGGGCGCTGGAGCAGGCCCTGGCGCGGGCGGAGCCTTTCTACGATGCCGTGGGTGCGCACATGGACACGGTGTACGGTCTGGGTGACGATGTCGCGTCCCAGACGGGAATGTGGATGTCGCCGGCCGACTACCGGCGCTACGTCAAGCCGTTGCATGCGAGGATCATTGGCTTCATCAAGCAGCGGACCCAGGCCAAGATCATCCACCACTGCTGCGGCGCCTGCCATGCGATCATCGGCGATCTGATCGAGATTGGCGTCGACGCCCTGAACCCCACCCAAACCTCGGCGGAGGGCATGGACCCGTTTGAGCTCAAGAAGGAGTTCGGGAAGGACATGACGTTCTGGGGCGGGATCGACGTGCGACACCTTCTGCCCAAGGGGAGCGTTCAGGATGTGGAGCGGGAGGTGAAGCGGCACATCGACGCCCTGGCGCCCGGCGGCGGCTTCATCTTTGCGCCCAGCCACATCATCCAAAGCGATTGCCGTCCGGAGAATGTCCTCGCCATGTACCGGACGGCGCTGGAGTACGGCCGCTATTGAGCGCGGCCGCCGACTCCGGATGCACGTGACACCCGGGATCCAATCGAATACCCTTTGGCGTCTGACCGACCATGGGTCGGGGAGGGGGGACGAGTGTCGAATCGAAATCAACCGGAGTCGGACGGCGGCAGCAAGATGCACCGCCTGAGGGCCATTCTGCAGGAAATGGGAAGCGTGGCGGTGGCCTACTCGGGCGGCGTGGACAGCACGTTTCTCGTGGCCGTCGCCCACGACGTGCTCGGCGATCAGGTCGTGGCCGTCAACGCGCTTTCCCCGACCTACCCGGCGCGCGAGCAGGCCGAGGCGCGCGACTACGCGGCGCGCCTGGGCGTGTCGCTCGTCACGGTGGAGTCGAACGAACTGGAAATACCGGGCTTCTCGGAGAACCCCGTTGACCGGTGTTACTTCTGCAAGGGCGAGCTGTTTACGAAGGTGCGCGAGATCGCCGACGGGAAGGGGTTCACGTGGGTGTGCGATGGGAGCAACGTCGATGACACCGGCGACTACCGGCCCGGGCGTCGGGCGGCGAAGGAGCAGGGCGTGCGCAGCCCGCTGCTGGAGGCCGGCATGGGCAAAGCCGACATCCGTGCCGAGTCCGCCCGGATGGGGCTCCCGACGGCCGACAAGCCTTCGTTCGCGTGCCTCGCGTCGCGGTTTCCGTACGGCAGCGAGATCACGGCGGACAAGCTGGTGGCGCTCGACGCGGCCGAGACCGCGCTGCGGCAGCTGGGATTTGTGCAGTTGCGTGTGAGGCACCACGGACCGGTGGCGCGCATCGAGGTGTCGCCGGATGCCATTGCCCGCCTCCTGGATCCCGGCGTGCGTGCGGCCGTGTCGAATGCGATTCATGATGCCGGCTTCACGTATGTCGCGCTGGATCTGGACGGCTACCGGACCGGGAGCATGAACGAGGGCGTCGTGAAATGAGGGGCCGGGCTCAGGGCTGAGCCCTTGGGGCCGCGCGGGGGCGTCGAAGGCGGAGCGGAGGGTGCAACGCGTGTCGTTTCGGTCGGCATCAACGTGGGTGGTCGCGTCCTGGGCGCTGTGGCTCAGCGCGGCCGTGACGGCTGGGTCCGACGCTGCCGACGGTGGCGATGGCGCCGGGCTCTACACGCTGCAGGCGTGCCTGGACCGGGCGCTGGAGTTGAATCCAGCGGCCGTCAACGCCCGGCACGACGTCCAGATTGCCGAGGAGATGGTTCGGGAGGCCTGGGGTCTGGTGCTGCCCAACATATCCGCCGATGGCTCCTACACGCGGCTGGATGAGGTGGAGACGATCCAGTTCGGGGACTCGGCGTTCAAGATGGGGCCAGAGGACGCGTACAGCGGCGGAGTCAAGGCCTCGCAGCTGCTTTACTCCGGCGGCAAGGCGCGGTCCGCGTTGAGGGCCGGGGAGCTGGAGCGTCGCCGGGTGCGTTGGCAGCGGCTGCGCGTCGAGAGCGAGCTGGTGCGCGAGGTCCGTCTCGGGTTCGCCGACATCCTTCTGGCCCGCCAGACGGTGGACGTGCGCCGGGAGTCGCTGGCCAACCTGCGCGAGTTGCAGCGGCAGATGGAGGACCGGCTGAGCGCCGGCAAGGCCGCCGAATACGACGTCATCGCCGCCCGTGTGCGCGTGGCGAACGAGGTCCCACGGCTGGATGCGGCCAGCAATGCGCTGGAACTGGCGGTGAGCGATTTCCGCCGTGTCATCGCGCTGGATGACGGTCCCTTCACCGCGCAGGGCGAGCTGGTCCTCAGGCCGGTGACCAACGCCCTCGACGCGTGGTTGTCCGCGGCGCGGAAGGACAACGCCGCGTTGCATGAGCTGGCTGCCGCTGTGGCGTTGCGGGAGCAGGATGTGGACTATACGGGGTCGGCGGCGTACCCCGAGCTCAAGGCCATTGGCAATTATGGAGGGGCTAACAGCTATGGGTTCTCCTCCGGGGGCGACAACTGGGAGTGGCACTGGACCGCCGGGTTGACGCTGAACTGGGACATCTGGAACGGGGGTGCCACGCGGGCCGCCGTGCGCGGGCGTGAGCTGGAAGTGGCCAAGGCTTGCAACCGGGAGGTGGAGGGCCGCCGCACGGTGGAGTTGGAGGTGCGGAGGGCCTGGCTGGACATGGAGCTGGCGAGCCGGACGGCCGTGGCAGGCGAAGAGAATATCGCCCTGGCGCGCAAGGGCCTCGCCATTGCGGAGCAGCGCACGAAAGTGGGCCTCGCCACGTATCTTGATTTTCTGTACGCGCAGCTGGCGCTCAGCGAGTCGTCGCTGACGTACTACATCGCACTGCGCGACCACATGAATGCCGTTACGCGGCTGGAGCATGTCGGCGGAGTGCTGGCCGCCGGCCGGGAGCGCAACCATGAATGATCGCCAACGCTCGGCCTCGGCCGGCTCGTTCGTGCTATGGACCCTCTTGGGCGTCCTTGTTCTCGGGATGGCCGTGCTGGCCGTGTGGAAGGCGAAGACGCCCCCACCGGTGACGCCCGAGGAGAGGGCGGTTGCCGTCCAGGTGATGGCGGTAACGACCTCCGCGATCCCTGACGTGCTGGTGCTGCCGGGGCGCGTTGCTGCCGACAAGGACATCACGCTGGGTGCCGAGAAGCCCGGGCTCGTAGTGGAGGTGGCGGCGGACAAGGGCGATGCGGTGAAGGCAGGACAGGTGCTGGTCCGGCTGGACGCGCGGGTGTGGGAGGCAGCGCGCGACCGCGCAAAGGTGGAAAAGGCCGATGCCCTGCGGGAGCGGACCCGACTGGAACAGCTCAAGGCGAGCGGCGCCATTTCAGAGAGCGATCTCGACGTGGCCGAAAGCCGCTGCACTCTGGCGGCGGTTCAGCTGAACGAGGCGGAAGTGCATCTCGACCGGTGTGCCGTGCGGAGCCCGGTGGATGGACGGGTTGAGGAACGGCAGGTGGAGCCGGGCGAATACGTTGCCGAGGGGAACGGGGTGATGCGGGTGGTCGTGCTGGACCCGCTGAAGATCGAAGTGGATGTGCCCGAGCGGGATATCGGGGCCGTGGCACTTGGGGGCAAAGTTCCCTTCTCCCTGGCCAACGCCCGGGACGGCGCCTGCACCGGCACGGTGGGGTTCGTCTCCGCGCAGGCTCATCCGGGGAGCGGCACGTTTCGGATCGAGCTGATCGTTCCAGGGGGTGCGCAGGATCTGCGGCCGGGCATGATCGTTGACGTGCAGCTGCCTCGCGGCGAGCGCACCGGTGCCGTGGTGGTCCCCCTGCATGCCGTTCTCCCGCGCAAGGGGGATCATATCGTCTTCCTCGTCGGGGATGCGGGCCGGGCCGTGTCGCGGCTGGTGCGGATCGATCGCATCATCGGGGACAGTGCTGTTCTGTCCTCGGGTCTTGAGCCGGGAGACCGTCTCGTGGTGGAGGGGCAGCGGATGCTGCAGGATGGGATGCGGCTTCAGGTGTCGGAAACCCCGTGAAGGGCGCGGCGCGGAGACGGGCGGATCCATGATTCTCACGGAATACGCGATCAAATTCAGAACGGCGGTCTTCGTGATCACCGCCGTGGCCTCGCTGGCCGGCATCGTCTGCTACCGCGACCTGCCGCGCGAGGGGGCTCCGGATATCACGATTCCATTCGTTTTCGTCACGTCCTCGTACGAAGGGACGGCGCCCTCCGAGATGGAGAAGCTCGTCACCGTCCCCCTGGAGAAAAGCCTCAACACGGTCGAGAACATCAAGGAGATGCGCTCCAGCACCTCCGAGGGGCTCTGCACGGTGTCGATCGAGTTCCTGGCCGGGCAGGACATCGACATGGCGCGGCAGCGGGTGAAGGACAAGGTTGACCTGGCCCGCCGGGACCTGCCGGACGACTTGGACGAGCCGATCGTGTCGGCGTTCAATTTCAGTTCAGACATTCCCATCTTCATCTTCGCGCTGTCCGGGCGTGTCGCGCCAGACGAGCTGCGGAACCTGGCCGAGGAGCTCCAGTCGGACATCGAGAAGCTCTCCGGAGTTAAGGAGGCGGCCATCCAGGGCGTGCGTGAGCGCGAGATTCGCGTGGAGTGGGATCCCCTGCGACTGGCCGCGCTGGACCTGCCGGTCGAGAGCGTGATGCAGCGCATCGCAAGTGAGAACAGGACGCTGTCGGCGGGCAACCTGGACATTGCCGGGCGCAAATTCCAGGTGCGGGTGCCGGGGGAGTTCAATCTGGCTCCGGATATCGGCGGCATCCTGCTGACCTTGCGGGACGGCCATCCCGTATATCTGCGGGACGTCGCTGTCGTATCGGACACGTACAAGGACCTGGAGTCCATCTCGCGCCTCAACGGCGCCCCCTGCGTCTCGCTCTCCATCACCAAGCGTTCGGGCGAGAACACCGTGCGGCTGGCGCGCGCGGTGCGGGAGCGGATGGAAGCGTTCCGGATGCCGGAGGGAGTTCGGTCCACGGTGGTCATGGACCAGTCCGACCAGGTGCGGATGATGCTCGAGGAGCTGGAGAACAATATCGCCAGCGGGTTCCTCCTGGTGGTCCTGGTGATCTTCGCCTTCATGGGCCTGCGCAACAGCCTGTTCGTGGCGTCGGCGATTCCGATCTCCATGCTGATCGCGTTCCTCGTGATGCGGCTTGCGGGCGTCACTCTCAACATGATCGTGCTGTTCAGCCTGGTGCTGTCGGTCGGCATGCTCGTCGACAACGCGATCGTCATCGTCGAGAACATCTACCGCCTGCGCTGCGAGGGGCTGTCGAGGGTCGAGGCGGCGCGGCGCGGCGCGGCAGAAGTGGCGTGGCCGATCACCACGTCGACGCTGACGACGGTGGTCGCCTTCGCACCGTTGATGTTCTGGCCGGGCATCATGGGACAGTTCATGGGCTTTCTGCCACGCACGGTGATTGTGACGCTGATGGCCTCGCTGTTCGTCGGTCTGGTCGTCAACCCGGCGATGTGCTCCTTCTTCATCCAGAAGCGCGCCGGGCAGGAGCGGCGCGCGGCGCAGTCGACCCATCCGTTCGTGCGCGGATTCGAGCGGGTGCTGCGCGGGGCCATCGCGCGGCGAGGGGTGGTGCTGCTCGTGTCCGTGGCGGTCCTGGTGCTGACGGTCCAGCTCTATGCCCGCTATGGCAAGGGCGTGGAGCTCTTTCCGGAGGTGGATCCGCGGAACGCCACGGTGAACATACGCTTTGCGCAGGGCGCGGGCATCGAGGAGACCGATGCGGTGCTGAAACGCATCGAGGCGCTGCTGCCCAAGTACCCCGACATCAAGTTCTACCTGTCCACCGCCGGCGCGGCCTCCAGCCTGCAGATGGGCGATATGTCTTCGGCCCAGGGCACCCACGTGGGCTCCGTACATATCGAGTTCAAAGACAAGGCCGAACGCAAGGGGAGTTCGGCCGAGCTGGTCGCCGCCCTGCGCCGCGAGATCGGCCTCGTCGCCGGCGCGGAGGTGACCGTGGAGAAGGAGCGCGAGGGCCCGCCCACGGGCGCGCCGCTGAGCATCGAGGTAGCGGGCGACGACTTCGATACGCTGTCGGAAATCTCGCGGAAGATCATTCGCCAGATCGAGACCGTCGAGGGGTTGGTCGACGTGCGCGACGATTTCGAGGAGGCGCTGCCGGAGATGTCGATCCTGGTGGACCGTGATCGGGCGGCGCTGGCCGGGCTGGACACGGCGACCGTCGGCCGCTTCCTGCGGACGGCGATCTTCGGGACCGAGAGCAGCCGGTTCCGCGCCGGGGATGAGGAATATGACATTACGGTGCGCCTGCCCGTGGGGCGGCGGGACACCCTGGAGGTGCTCGACCGGCTGATGATCCCCGTTCCCTCGGGGGCCAGCGTCCCGCTGACCTCGGTTTGCCGGGTGGAGTACCGCGGAGGGAAGGGGGCCATCACGCGGAAGGACCAGAAGCGGGTGATCACCATCACGGGTAACAACGAGGGGCGCGGCGTGGACAAGATTCTGGCGGATGTCCACCGGCGCGTTGATGCCATCGAGTTGCCGCGGGGGTACGACGTGGCCTACGCGGGCGACAACAAGGAGATGGTCGAGTCGGGCATGTTCCTGATGCAGGCGTTCTGGATCGCGTTGGGGGCGATCATGGCGATCCTGGTGATTCAGTTCAACTCGGTGGCGCTGCCGGCGGTGATCGGCCTGTCGGTGATCATGTCGATCGTCGGCGTGATGTGGGGCTTGCTGGCCTGCAACATGCGCTTTGGCGTGGTCATGACCGGGCTGGGGGTCATCAGCCTGGCGGGGATCGTCGTCAACAACGCCATCGTCCTGGTGGACTGCGCGCTCCAGCAGGAGGCGCTGGGCCTGTCGCGGATCGAAGCCGTCGTCATGGCGGCCAAGCTGCGTATGCGGCCGGTTTTGCTGACGGCGGTGACGACGGTCCTGGGCTTGATTCCGATGGCCATCGGCTACAGCCTGGAAGTCCACACCTGGCCCCCGACCATCACCGCCGGCGCGGAGTCGAGTGCCTGGTGGGCTCCCATGGCCGTGGCGGTGATCTTCGGCCTGACCTGCGCCACGGTGCTGACGTTGATCATTGTGCCGTGCGCGTTTGTCATGATCGAAAGGGCTGCGGCGGCCACGCGGCGGGTCTTCGGGATGGGGCAGGGGACATAGGGGCGGAAGCCGCCCGCGCTCCCGGTCCGTAGGTTTCCCTCACGGGGTCGGCGCGTCCTGCGCGGTCATGTGCCCCAGATTTCGGCTTGGGATCGAGACCATTGAAAAGAGCTGGGCGAGCGGCCTCCGCATCCTGGATCCGAGCGCAGCGCGAACCAGGCCGTTGCGGGCCGGTGACCAGAGGCGGCCGCCGGACGTGCCGAGTCGCATCATGACCCACGCGCGGAACGTGGCCACCTGCGCGGCCCGGCGGCGCACGCGCTCATACAGGGAAAACCACCGGGCGGGGTCCTGTCCTTCCAGCAGCACCCTCCGGAAGGCCAGGCCCAGAAGTTCCGCGTCAGCCAGTCCCGTGTTCATGTTCTGACCCACGATGGGGCTCATCAGGTGCGCCGCATCTCCGGCAAGCAGGAGGCGCCCTGCGCGGTAGCGCTGCGCCAGGTAATGCCGCACGGAGAACGGGAGGCTCCAGCCCGCCTCGCTGCCGGCAAGGTCCACGCCGCTGCGCTGAAGCACATGCGCCCGCAGGTAGTTGCCCGCCGACCCCGGGTCGAGCGCCGGCGAAGGGAGCACGTACCGCCTCAGGCCATCCGGAACGGGAAATGACTCCACGGACCCGTGCGGCGTGAAGAAGATGTGCGCCTCCGGACCCCACCCCGTGCGGTCCTCGAAATCCCCCATCACAAACGTGTCGCCGTATGGCGCCCCTTCGAAGGCGATGCCGGCCGCCTCCCGCAGGCAGCTGCGTCCGCTGTCGCAGGCCACGGCGTAGCGGCCCCTGAATTCGACCTCCTGTGAGGCCTGATGAGCTTTGAGCACAATGCCGTCGGCATCCGACCGGAACCCGGTCACCTCGCACCCGCGCACGATGCGCGCCCGGGGAAAGCGAGCGAGATCCTGCTCCAGGATGGCGGCCACGCGATCCTGGGGGATAGACAGCACGAACTCATACTCCGAGTCCAGGGCTGCGAAGTCCAGGTCGCCGAGAATGCGGGACGGGCCGTGGAAGACCAGGCGGCGCACGGAGACGCCGCGCCGCACCACGTCATCCGCCAGCCCGAGCGTGCGGAGAATCTCGAGCGAGGGGATGCTGACGCCGATGGCCGTGGCGTTTGGCCTCGGCGCGGCATCCCGCTCGAGAACGCATACGGACAAACCGTGCCGGGCAACGCAGCCTGCCAGCATCAGGCCCGTGGGGCCGCCCCCTGCAATCAGGACGTCCGCGACCTCCATCAGGCCGCTCCGCCGCGCTCCGGGGCCGTCGCTTTCGGCGGCGTCGTCGTCGGCTTGGCCGCGGAGGAGCGCTTGACGAAGATCGCCGGCAGCAGTTTGGCGCCGATGATTCCCAGCCAGGTGCAGGCGGCAAACGCGAGCAGGCTGAGGATGAGCAGGATACGCCCGGAAGCCGAATCGTCGCCGGGGTTCAGAACGGCAAACCACATCATCGCCAGCGTCAGGAGCAGGTAGGCGGACCCGATAAAGATCTTCTGCCGCAGCATGGGCGTCATGAACTTCCGAAAGCGCACCTTGCCGTCCGCCAGCCCCGAGGCAAACGCGCCAATGGCGGTGAAGGGGAGAATCGAAGCCATGACCACGATCGTCCGGGACACATCGTCCAGCCAGGCCGCAGGCAGGAAGGGGCGGCAGACCAGCATCAGCATCATGAGAAACGTCAGGGCTTGAGGGACGTGAACGATGACCGGGTGGACGTCGAGCGCCAGATACCGGCGACGGGTCGGCTCGACAGGGTCTTCGTACGGCTCAAAAACCTTGCGAGATACGCCGCACGCCGGACAGGCGTCGTTCAGCTTGTCCTCATCCATGACGTAGCCGCAAACCCTGCAGCGCACGAGTTTCTTCATAGCATTTCTTCTCCGCGGCAAGTGCCTTCCAGCTACCTACTATGAAGCCAGCAGGATTCCCACAAAAAAACTGTTCATGACGATAGCCGAGAGCAGGTTCATTGCCATGGCGTGGCGGAAATCCGCAGCGGCGGGGTTTTTCCAGGCTTGGCGGGCCCAACTGAAGAAGTAAGCGACCAACGGCACCTGGCAGACGGCGAACAGGCACGCCAAGCGGGGGGATCCACGAACCAGGCCGTAGTGGATGAAGAAGACGACGGCGGCGAGCGCGAACATCGCTGCGCACAGGATGAAGGTGCCGCGGATGCCGAGGAGCATGCTGACCGTCCGGTCTCCACGCTTTCGATCCTCCTCGTGCTGATACACTTGCGTGAGCGGGTACCCGGCCAGGAAGAAGAGGGAGATGGCCGCCGCTCCCGTCCAGAGGCGCAGCGTATCCGCTGGCGGACGCGTCCCGCCGGCGAACAGGGCGACTGAAAAGAAAGTAAGCCCGCCCTGCACTGTGCCGATACCCATCCAGGAGAACACGGGACGGCGCTTCAGCCGAACGCGGTCCCAGCTATACGCTTTGGAGAGCAACCCGAAGGCGAACACCGTCAAGGCAAACCACGGGCTGACAAAGGCGGCGACTGTGATTGCCACTCCGTCCATCAAGAGGGACCAGACAAGCAGGTTTTCCGTCACGGGCGGCGGGTGTTTGATGCCTCCGATGCTCCCCTCGTCCCGGTCGTAGAAGGAGTTGAAGCCGTTGCTGGCCGGATAGATCAGTCCGTGCAGCACGATGAAGATCAGGGCCGTGGCTTTCCAGTTCAGAGGGAGGGAGGCCTCCGTCAGGCCGAACATGCACACCGGCGCGAGGAAGAACGAAAAGGGGAATCGCAAGTGGATCAGCGTGCTGCGATCGATCATGGTGCCCCGGCTCCGCGTCGGCTGACGGACGGTGCCCCGCCAGCCCCTGACGGCGTTACGACTTGTGGCTTTCCTGTGCCTCTTATATATAATACCGCGAAGGTAAGCAATTCCGGTCGGGGGCTCATCTTCAAGGCGACCGGAAACTGGAGGGGTATGACCGAGTTCATCTTCCTATGGTTGGACAAGATAGGCTATGGGCACCCGATCCATCCGCCGGTAACGCATGTGCCCATGGGCATGATTCTGTGCGGGGGCGTCTTCCTCCTGGTGGCGCACTTTGCGAACAAGCCGTTCCTGAGACGGACGGCGCTGCACTGCTACGTGCTGGGGCTGATCGGCATCCTGCCGACCATGCTGCTGGGCTACATGGACTGGCAGCACTTCTACCAGGGGGTGTGGACCGTTCCGATTGTTGCCAAAATCTGCACAGCCAGCCTGTTAATCGCCACGACCATCTTCAACATTGTCCAGCTTCGGAGGGAGCCGCCGCGGCCGATGGTGATCCTGATCGGCGGCGTGGCGGCGCTGGCCATGGCGGGTTTCATCGGGTTTGAGGGGGGGGAGGTAATGTATGGCCTTTGATCGACGGAGCAACCTGGGCGGATGGAGGCGGCAATGCCTGGCGCTGTGGGCGGCGGCGTGGATGCTACTGGGGCTGGGGACCGCGTCCGCACAGGACGACGCCCCCCCTTCCACGACGAGCGTGGGGCTGGACGAGAAGATCGGCCAGAAGGTGCCGGGCGCCGCGGCGTTCTATGACGAACACGGGGCACGCCGCACCCTGGCGGAGGCGATCGACCGACCGACCATTCTGGTGCTGGTCTTTTTTCACTGTCCCGGCATCTGCGGCACGATTCAAAGCAACCTGGCCCACGCGCTGAAGAGCGTGCCGGACAAGCTGGGCGAGGACTACCGGGTTCTGACGATCAGTTTTGACGACGAGGAGTCCTCGGACCTGGCGCTGGAGGCCAAGGCCAACTACATGCGGATTATCGGCGATGACGTTGGCGATGCCGCGTGGCGCTTCATGACCGGCGACGCAGAGAACATTCAACAGGTGACGGGTGCCGTCGGTTTCAAGTTCATGAAGAACGGCACGCACGATTACACGCATCCGGCCCTCATTACGGTCCTCGCGGCGGATGGAAAGATCATCCGGTACCTTTACGGTATGGACTATCTCCCGATGGAACTCAGCATGGCCCTGTCCGAGGCGTCCCGCGGCACCCCGGGCGTTTCGATCAAGAAGATGGTCTCGTACTGCTTTGCCTATGACTCCAAGAGCCAGCGCTACGCCTTCAGGTTCTTCCGCATCTTCGGTGTCATCATGGTGACCTTGGTCGGGGTGTTCCTGTTCTTCCTGCTCCGCAAAGGGCGCGAAGATGAACCCGGAGACAAGGCCTAGGAGAAACGGTCATGTCGAGCACTGTCTCCTTCTTCGAGACGCCGGATCCGCCCCGCTACCGGGGCATCATGAGCTGGCTGATCACCTACGACCACAAGCGTATTGCGTTGTTGTACCTGGCGGCGGTGCTCGGGTGGTTTGTGATCGGCATGTTTCTCGGCCTGTTGATTCGCGTCGAGCTGTTTGCGCGCGGGTCGACCATCATGACCGCCGAGATCTACAACGCCTTCTTCACCATGCACGGGGTGATCATGGTGTTCCTCTTTATCATCCCGGGCATTCCCGCCATCTTCGGCAATTTCTTCCTGCCGCTTCAGATCGGGGCCCGGGATGTGTTTTTTCCACGGCTCAACCTGCTTTCGTTCTACCTCTACATCTTTGGCGGATTCTTTGCCGTCATCGCCCTGTTCTCCAAGGGGCCGCCCGACACGGGGTGGACGTTCTACGTTCCGTTCAGCATCTCCACCCGCTCGGACGTTTCGCTGACCGTCTTTGCGGCCTTCGTGATCGGCCTTTCTGGCATCCTGACCGGACTCAACTTCATCACCACGGTCCACCGTATGCGGGCCAGGGGCATGGGCTGGCTGCAGATCCCTCTCTTCACCTGGTCCGTCTATGCGACCGCCTGGGTGCAGGTGCTGGCCACGCCCATCGTGGGCATCACGCTGCTGCTGGTGATCGTCGAGCGCCTGCTCGGGATCGGCCTGTTTGACCCGGCCAAGGGGGGGACCCGCTTCTGTACCAGCACCTGTTCTGGATGTATTCGCACCCGGCGGTGTACATCATGATTCTGCCTGCCATGGGGGTCGTTTCGGAAAGTATCCCGGTCTTCGCGCGCAAGACCATCTGCGGCTATAAGGCGATCGTGGCCTCGAGCCTGGCCATCGCGATCTTCGGGTCGCTGGTGTGGAGCCATCACATGTTCGTGAGCGGCATGAGCGACACCGCGGTGTTCGTCTTCTCGCTGCTTACGTTTATCGTTGCCGTACCCAGCGCCGTAAAGGTCTTCAACTGGGTGTCCACGCTCTACAAGGGTGCCATAGCGATGACTCCGCCGCTGTACCTCGCGCTGTGCTTTGTCTTTCTCTTCTCGGTGGGCGGGCTCACGGGGCTGATCCTCGGGTCGGCCGGAACCGATGTGCACGTGCATGACACGTATTTCGTGGTCGCGCATTTTCACTTCGTCATGTTCGGCGGCGCGGGCTTTGGATTCTTTGCGGCCATGCACTACTGGTGGCCGAAGATGTTCGGGAAAATGTACGATTTCAGGCGGGCCTACATAGGGACGACCTTGCTGGCGATGGGGTTCATGCTGCATTACGTTCCGATGTTCGTGCTGGGGCTCCAGGGGATGCCGCGGCGCAGTTTTGATTACCTGCCGCAGTTCGGGCACGGCCAGCAGATGGCCGGCATCGGCGCCGCCTTCATGGTGACCGGGCTCCTGCTGATGTTCTACAACCTCGTCATCAGCCTCCGGAACGGCAGCCCGGCCGGCAGCAACCCGTGGGGGGGCGTCACGCTGGAGTGGACGATCCCGTCACCGCCCACAGTCCACAATTTTGAAACCGCGCCCGTGGTGCCCGCTTATCCGTACGATTTCCGCGGCGTCGTGGACCAGCAACCGCCCCAAAACTCCCCGCCATCCGGGAGCGACGGAAAGAGCAAACCGACATGACGCAGGAGAGAGATCCCACTGGCAGCCGGTTGGGCATGTGGCTGTTTCTCTACTCTGAGATCATGCTCTTTGCCGGGTTGTTCGTGCTGTACGCGGCGTATTTCCATCAATACCGCGCCGATTTTGCGCACGCCGGCAAGGAACTGAATCTGATCTTTGGAGCGGTCAATACGGTGATCCTGCTGGCGAGCAGTTTCACCGTGGCGGCGTCCATCACCGCCGTGCGCCTGGGGCAGGCCCGGCGTGGGTTGGTGTTCCTGCTGTCATCCATCGCCATGGGCGGCGTGTTCCTGGTGAACAAGTACTTTGAGTGGAGCCACAAGATTCATCACGGCATCTACCCCAATTCGCCAAAGCTGCTGGAGGGGCCGCCGGGCGAAACCATGTTCTACTCGCTCTACTACGTCATCACCGGCCTGCATGGGATCCACATCGTCATCGGCATGACGGTGCTCGCGGTATCCGCCGTGCTGCTGGCCAGAGGCAGGATTCGCGCCGGTCACGATACCCTGCTCGAGAACTCCGGTCTGTACTGGCACCTTGTGGACCTGATCTGGATCTTTATCTTCCCCCTGTTCTACCTGGTTCTGTGAGCCCCTGACCCCATGGTCCCTTTATGAAATCGAAGCAACCGACGGCATGCGAAGGAGGCGCGCGGTGAGCGAGGACAGCCCCCACGTCTTATCCTACAGGCAGCTCCTTGCGGTTCTCGGAGGGCTTCTGCTCCTGACGGGAATCACGATCTTTGCCGCGCGCTTCGACCTGGGCGTGTTCACCGTCTGGCTGGCGCTCTTGATTGCCTCGGTTAAGGCGAGCCTTGTGCTCCTGTTCTTCATGCATCTGAAGTTTGAAGGAAAGGTGTTTGCGATAACGTTCGTGGTCACGGTGTTCACCGTGGCGGCGCTCATAGGGCTCCTGTTTTTCGATCTGTCCTGGCGTACCGGGGCCGGGGGGTAGCGTGCGACCGAACAGTGGGGTAAGTCTGTCATGAATCCAGTCGCCAATCCGGCCGAGGGCGTGGACCGGGCGTTCCTGTATATCATCGGATTCTCGCTCGCGACGCTGCTTGTCGTCACCGTGGTGATGATCGCCTTCGTCTTCCTGTACCGGCGCAGCCGTCACCCGGTGTCGGCGGACATCCGCGGGCATACGGGGCTTGAGGTCGCCTGGATGATCGTCCCGACCCTCATCGCGCTTTCCATGTTCTATATCGGGTGGGATTCGTACATGGGGCTGCGCCGCGTGCCCGAAGGGGCGCTGCAGATCGATGTGGCCGGGGAGATGTTCTCCTGGACGTTCACGTACCCGAACGGAAAGCAAACGGAGAACCTCCTGGTGGTGCCCTTTGGCAAGCCGGTGAAGCTGAACATCTCGTCGCGCGACGTGGTCCACAGCCTTTCGATTCCGGCCTTTCGAATCAAGTCCGACGCGGTGCCGCGGTTGAAGACCTATGTCTGGTTTCCTGCCGACCGCCTCGGAACCTACTCGATCTTCTGCACGGAGTTCTGCGGCACCGGGCACTCGGACATGAACGCGGACCTCAAGATCGTGTCCGAGGCGGACTATGAGAGCTGGCTGGCGCAAAAGGAGGAGGAGCGGGCGGGCGCGAGTGCTGCAGGCGCCGCTAGCGAGGAGCTGAAGAGGATGTTTGACCTGAGGCAGTTCAAGGTCGTCGAGGACAAGATGAGTTTCTACTGGCGTGTGGACGGTTCGCTGCTGCACGTCGTGTTGCGGGCGCCGGCCATGGGCTGGCTGGCCGTCGGCTTCAATCCGGTTCACGTGATGCAGGGCGGCAATTTCATCGTCGGTTACGTCAAGAACGACCGGGTTTACGTAGAGGACCACTTTGGGACAGGGCTGGTCAAGCACGAGCCGGACGAGAAGGCCGGGGGGCGCTCGGACGTCCGGAACATCTTCGGCACGGAGTCGAACGGCGTCACCGAGATCGGCTTCAGCATACCGCTCGATTCCGGCGATCCCGCGGATACCCCGTTGAGCACCAACGCGGAGGTCACCGTGCTGATGGCCAGCAGCTCCGGAGCCGACAATTATCACTCCAAACACAACCTCCGCAAGTCGTTCAAGGTCAACCTCACCACGGGCGAGCACCGCCCATGACGGGGCTGTCCCTCACTCGGAGCTAGATGGGGACGGGAAGCCCCTCCTCTGTGGCGGAGCCGACGTCCGACTCCCGGAGCGCGCATGATATGCATCACCCGCGGCTCACTGGTCTTGTTGAGTTATTCAAGTGGCGGCTCAGCCTCGCCATTGCCGCCTCGGCGTCGGCAGGTTACCTGCTGCGCCCGGCGCGTGACCTTGGGGTGCTGGCATGGCTCTTCGCCGGTGTGTTTGCCGTGGCGGTGGGCTGTGGCTGCCTTAATCACTATCAGGATCGTCATCTCGATCGGGACTTCCTGAGGACGCGCAACCGGCCCATGCCTGCCGGTCGAGTCGGCGAGGGGGAAGCGCTGGGGATGGCTGTCCTCCTGATGGCCGCCGGCATGGCAGGGCTGGTGTGTGGGCCGTTTCCGGTATCGGTCGGTGCCACCACTGCGCTGGCGGCTTTCTGCTACAACGGCCTCTACACGCCGCTGAAGACGCGAACGTGCTTCGCCCTGATTCCGGGCATCGCCTGCGGAGCGCTGCCGCCGCTCATCGGCTGGTTTGCCGCCGGTGGGCATCTCGGCAGCCTGCCGGTCTGGGGCCTGATGGTGGTCTTCGGGGTCTGGCAGCCGCCGCACTACTGGCTCATCATGCTAGCCCATCAGGAGGACTACCGCCGCGGCGTGATTCCGTCGATGCTGTTGATCTTCTCGCGGATTCAGATTGAGCGCATTCTGTTCGTGTGGGTGGTCGCGCTGGCCATGGCCCTGCTCGCGCTGCCGCTGTCCGCTGGCGTCCTTTCGCCCTTCCTGGTTGCCGTGATGGTCATCCTCGTCGCCTTGTTTACGGCCCTGTTTGCATACCAGCTCTTTATCCGGGCGGAGGGCCCCAGCTTTCGTTTCCTGTTCATCTGCGTCAACCTTGCGGTCTTCTTGGGCGTTGCCCTGACCGTGCTTCACCGTTTTCGCGGATGACGCAGCTCAGTTTTGATATGGTGTCATTCGCTGGACTCTGCGACTCTTCGCCTGCGCGCAGTAGCGCGTCGCGGGGTTGTTAACCATGACACACAGAGCCATCTCGAAGCAGTGTGCCGCCATTGCGCTCGCCTCAGGCTGCCTAGTCTGGCAGTCGCTGGCGTCTGGGGTGTTGATCACCTCCAGCAACACAACCGTGAACCTGATTCCCTGGCCCAAGGCGGTCCAGATGGGCCGTGGGGGCATGGCGTTGAAGGCTTCCGGCCGAATCGTGGCGGACGATCCGTCACTCGCTCCGCTGGCTGAAGTTCTAAAGGACGAGATGCTGGCCGTGGCCGGGCTGGACTTGAAGGTCGCGTCGGACGCACCACGGGCGGGCGACATCGTGCTGGCGATCAACAAGGAACTCCAGGCCGGCGAGGATATCCTGCGCGTCAAGGGGCGCGAGGTGGTGCGGACCCGCGAAGGTGCATATCGGCTGACCGTTGGCAGCATGGTGAAGGTGGAGGGGTTCGACTACCGCGCGGTGGCCGAGGGGACCGCCACACTGCTCCAGGCCATTGCGGTGGATGGCAAGGACATCCATGTGCCGGCCGTGACCATTGACGACTGGCCCCACGCGGACTACACCGGCGCCATGGTGGACTGCGCCCGGCAGGACAACCCGATCCCGTATCTCAAGCAGATGATAGAGACGTGCCGCGCGTACAAGGTGCGCTATCTGCAGCTTCACATGACCGATGACCAGGCCTGGACGTTCCCCTCCACAGCCTATCCCAAGTTGGGCACGCTAAATGGCTCGGCCCACGGCGGCCCGCGGTGTGAGGTGTACAAGCTGGACGATCTCAAGGCGCTGGTGAAGTACGCCGATGAGCGGGGAGTGACGCTGGTGCCCGAGTTGGAGACGCCCGGGCACTCGGGTAATGCCTGCGGCACGCTGCCGGAAATCTTCGGGTACACCGATCCGGCCACGGGCATTGCGGCAGGGCAGGGCATGATGAACATCGCCAACCCGAAGCTGTACGAAGCGCTGGACACGATCATCGGCGAGATGTGCGACGTGTTCCAATCCTCGCCGTACTTTCACATCGGCTTCGACGAGGTGTCCGGCGCCGGCAACGTGGCCGCCACGCCGCAGGCCGCCGCATTTGCCAAGGATAAGGGGCTGGCCGACACCGGAGGGCTGCTGGGCTACTTCGCGTTGCAGGTCAACGAGATGGTCAAGAAGCGTGGGAAGAAGACGATCATCTGGGAAGGCGCCGCCAACGGCGTGTCGAAGGACATCATCACCATGACCTGGGACAACGGCGCCCGCACCGCGGAGCGAATGGTGGCCGAAGGCTTTACCACCATCACGGTGCCCTGGAACTTTGCCGGCGTGGAATGGACCGATTGGACCATGTACCACTGCAACGGCAGCGTGCTCAAGAAGGGCGACTCGGTTCTTGGCGCGATGCTGCCGGCCTGGGAGCAGAGGGGCGAGGTGCACGTCCGGTGGCTCCGGGGCGCGCCGGCCCGCCAGGAGCGGACGTGGGGACCGGACAACACGTTCACGACCACGAACTTTGCGCGCCGGCTGGCGGCGACGGACCGCGTGCTTGACCGGTTGCTGTATGGGTTTGCGATCCGGCATGACCGGGACATCTCCAGCGACCTGTCAGGCGTGAAGGTCACTGGCCCGACCCGGTTGACGCTGGACGCCTTCCCCGCGGTGGGGAAGGTGCGCTACACCCTGGACCCGCCTCCGCCCGGCTCCGGAGCGGCAAGCGGCACGGAGCCTACGGCGCATTCGCCGGTCGCCGATAAACCCATCGCAATCACCGACAGCTTCACGGTCCAGGCGCGCCTCTTTGATCCGCAGGGCCGGCCGTGCATGCCGACTTGGAAGCAGGCGTATGCGTTCGAGCCGGTCACCCTCAAGGGGCAGGGCGTGATCAAGGACGCCGCGGGGGGCGACACGGCCTGGTTTGCGGACGCCATGACCGTGAGCGTCGACTGTACCGTCAAGGAGGGCAAGGTCCGTTATACGGTGGACGGTTTGGATCCGCTGCCCGCCTCACAGGCCTACACCAAGGCCATCGGCATCACCAACTCTGCGACCGTCAAGGCCCGGTGGTTTGACGCGGGCGGGGTGGGCCGGGGCAGTGTGGCTGCTGCGAGCTACCAGAGACTGGCAACGGCAAAGCATGCCGGCCTGCACAAGCCCGTCCAGGTGCTCGCGCCCCTCGAGCCTGAGTTGGCCGATGCCGCCGCCAAGTTGCTCACCGACGGGGTCCTCATCCGGGGCATCGAATGGGGCGCTCCGGAAGTGCTGCGCCTCGGGCCAAAGGATCTGGAGGTCGTGATCGACATGGGCCGGAGTACCGCGATCAAGCAGGTGGTTCCTCGCTTCGTCTACATGCAGGAAGCCGGCATCTTCCCGGGGGTGAGGGTGGACGTGGCGGTCTCCCCCGATGGCAGGACGTTTGTGCCGGCAGGATCGACGTCATTCGAGCCGCCGAACAACCGCGGCGAACGGGGCTTGACGATGAAGGAGCTGCCGGTGACTGCGAAGGGAAGTGGACGGTACGTGAAGGTATCCTGCAAGAACGTCGGCGTGCTGCCTGCCTGGCACGAGTACCGCGGCGTGCCGGGCCACATGATGATGGACGAGATCATGGTCAACCCCTAGCGCGGGCCTCGGGCCCGGTGAGGATGTGAGAATGACGAATCGAGAGCGTTTTATGGCGTTTGCCGGTTTTGAGCCGGTGGATCGGATTCCTCGCACGGCGGGTTACACCGAACACCTCTACGAACAGCTCAAGCGGCGCTACGGCGCGGACCCGTATCAGCACTTTGCCATGGACAACGGCCACGGCTGCGGCCTGACGGCCCGCACTGTGCCGGAGGGGTTCACCTGGCCTGATTACTCTGTGTACCACCCCGGTCGCAAAGCGGGCGAGGATGGGTTCTCCATTGACGGCAACGGGGTGGGGCACATCAACCACGGCTTCTACCATTTTACAGAATACGTCAGCCCGCTGCGGGACGCCCGGAGCATCGAGGAACTCGAGCGCTACCCCATCGTGAGCAACGCGGGCTGGTCGGATGAGGAGATGCGGAAGGCCCGGGATGACGCGCACGCGGCCGGCAATTTCGCCGCCGTGTTCGTCGGGCACATGTACGAGAACGCCTGGCAGGTCCGCGGGTACGAGGAGTTTCTCATGGACCTCCTGACCCGGCGCGAATGGGCCGAACTCCTGCTCGACCGATTCTACGAGAACAACCTGCGCACCGCCGCCGCCGTGGGCAAGGCGGGGTACGATCTGCTCATGTGCGGCGACGACGTCGCCAGCCAGACCGCCATGATGTTCCAGCCCGCTCTGTGGCGCGAGGTGATGAAGCCGCGCTGGGCCAACGTGATTGCGGCGGCGCGCGCGGCCAAGCCCGACATCCATGTCTGGTACCACACCGACGGCAATGTGACCGAGATCGTCGACGACCTGATCGAGATCGGCATCACGATCCTGAATCCGGTACAGCCGGAGTGCATGGACCCGGTCGCACTCCGTCGGCGCTACGGAAAACGGCTGGCGTTCGACGGCTGCGTCGGGACGCAAACCACGTTTCCGTTCGGAACGGCGGCGGACATGCGGCGGGTTGTGCGTGAGCTCGTGACCGCGCTGGACGGCCGGAA
>CAZJBP010000022.1:0-27201 GCA_964544115.1 uncultured Victivallales bacterium
CGCAGATCAGCGGCCTGCAGTCCATGAATTCGGACAACAAGTCCGGCGTGAGCACCATCAGCCTGACCTTCAGCCTGAACCGCAGCGTGGACCTGGTGGCGCCGGACGTACAGGCGGCGATCACGCGCGCCCAGCGCAACCTGCCGGCCGACCTGCCCAATCCGCCCACCTATCAGAAGTTCAACCCGTCGGATTCGCCCATTTACGTGCTGGTGCTCTACTCCGACACGCTGACGCACGGGGATCTGTACGACTACGCGAACCACGTGGTCGCCCGCACCCTCAGCATGGTCGAGGGCGTGTCGAAGGTTCAGGCTTTCGGCGCGAAGCGCGCCGTGCGCATCCAGTTTGTTCCGGAAAAACTGGCCGCGTTCCAACTCGGCGTGGATGAACTGGCCCTGGCGCTGAAGGCCGGCTCCGTCAACATTCCGGGCGGCGGCCTCAACGGCGCCATGCGCACGTTCAGCATCGAGCCGCAGGGGCAACTGCAGACCGCCCGGGAGTATGGCGAGCTGATTGTCGCGTACCGCAACGGCGCGCCGGTGCGCCTGAAGGAGGTGGCCCGGTGCGTGGACAGCGTGGCGAACGATCTGGTCGACATCCGCTACGGCCGCCCCGGCCAGGAGGAACACGACAAGTGCGTCGTCATGTTGATTTCGCGCGTCAGCGGCGCCAACACCGTCGCCGTGGCGAACCGGCTTGAGACCACCATCGAGCGCGTGCGGGGCGAGTTGCCCGCCTCCATCCACATCGAGAAGATGTTCAACGGCGCGGTGCCGATCCGCACGTCGATGGAAGATGTTCAGGTCACCGTCCTGATCGCGCTGGTGCTGGTGGTGCTGGTCATCTTCATGTTCCTGGGCCGCATTCGAGAGACGGTGATCCCGAGCATCGTGCTGCCGGTCTCGATCATGGGCACTCTGCTCCTCATGCTGATGTCGGGATTCAACCTGGACACGCTGTCCCTGATGGGCATCGTGCTGGCGGTATCGTTCCTGGTGGACGATGCCATCGTCGTGCTGGAGAACACCGTCCGCCACCTGGATGAGGGCATGAAGCCCGTGCCGGCGGCCGTGCGCAGCATGAAGGAGATCACGTTCACCCTGATCTCGACCAGCATGGCGCTGATCATCGTGTTTACGCCCCTGGTGTTCATGAGCGGCGCCGTGGGGCGCAACTTGCAGGAATTTGCCCTGACCGTGATCTACGCCATTGTCGTCTCGACCTTTGTCGCGCTCTCGCTCTCCCCCATGATGTGTGCGCGGATGATCCGGCACGAGGCGCGGTCCAACCGCCTCCAGCGATGGATCACGGGCAGCATCGCGGCCCTGGTCGGGCAGTACGGCCGCGCGCTCCGGTGGCAGCTCCGGCACAAGTGGACGGCGGTGGTCGCCTGGGTGCTGTGCATCGTGGGCTCCGTGGTGCTGTACCTCCTGCTGCCGAAGGCCTTTCTGCCGCCGGGCGACAGCAGCTTCATCCGCGGCGCCATGATCATGCCGCAGGGGGCGTCCACCGAGCAGATGCGCGCGTTCCAAACCAAGGTGGCCGCCATTGTGCGTGAAGAGCCCGGCGTGACGCAGGTCGGCAATGTGACCGGCTTCGCGCCCGGCGCGGACCAGAGCATGGGATTCATCTTTATCCGGCTTGCCCCGCCCAGCGAACGGCCGCCGATCGCCCAGATCGCCCAGAAGCTCATGGGCAAACTGGCGGCGCTGCCGGACGGCGTATGCGCGTTGAGTCCCGTGCCGGTCCTGAAGATCAGCGCGGGGGCCGAATCGACGGCCACCGGAAGCGACTACGCCTACATGCTCACCGGGCTCGACCGCGAACTGGTCTACTCCACGGCGCAGCAGCTGGAGAAGGCGATCCGCTCCGTGCCGGGCGTGGCGCCCTACGCGGTCCAGAACAGCGTCAAGATCAACATGCCGCGGGTGGTGGTGGACTTCAACCGCGACCGCGCGTCCGCTCTCGGCATTTCCGCGGCCACCATCGAGCAGGCCCTGGCCTTCGCCTTTGCCGGCGGGTACGTCACGCAGTTCACGACGGAGCAGGACCAGTACCAGGTGATCCCGGAAATCGAGAAGGAGCACCAACTCCTGCCGGAGAACCTGGGCGCCCTCTACCTGCGTTCGCCCGCCACGGGCTCGCTGGTGCCGCTCAAGTCGGTGGTCGGGTGGAGGGAGGACGTCGGGCCGCAGAGCGTGCCGCACGCGCAGCAGCATGAGGCGGCAACGATCTCGTTCGGGCTCTTCCCCGGCGTGCCGCTCGGTGACGCCACCCAGGCCATCGAGGCGCAGGCGGCGAAGATCCTGCCGCCGGGGGTCATCGGCCGGTTCACGGGCGATGCCCTGGAGTTCAAGAAGTCGATCGCCAGCCTCGGCATGCTCCTGCTCGTGGCGATCTTCCTGAAATACATCGTCCTGGGCGTGCTCTACGAGAGCTACATCCACCCGTTCACGATTCTGACGACGCTGCCCGTCGCTGTGTTTGGCGGCTTGCTGACGCTGATGGCGTTCGGCCGCGAGCTTTCCCTCTACGCGTACATCGGCGTTTTCGTGCTGATCGGCCTGATTACCAAGAACGGGATCCTGATGGTGGACTTCGCCCTGCAGCGCAAGGCGGAGGGGAAGAACAGCTACGACGCGATTGTCGATGCCTGCCTGGTCCGCTTCCGCCCGATCCTGATGACCGGCCTGTGCGCCATTCTCGGCGCGATGCCGATCGCCCTCGGCTACGGGGCCGACGCGTCCAGCCGGATCCCGCTCGGGCTGGTGGTGGTGGGCGGCATGGTCTTCGCCCAGGTGATCACCCTGTTCGTGACCCCCAGCATCTACCTCTACATGGAGCGCATCCAGGAGCGGTTCCTCAAGCCGCGCACCGACCTGGAGTAGGGGCTCAAATAGGCTCGCAGACCTCGTCGCCATAGCGCAGGATGCGCCGCTGAGGGTTGGACGAACGAGGAGGAACGGCACGATGAATATCGAGGTGTTTGCACTCTGCGACGCGGCAACGGACTACGGCGGCAGGCTCAACCTGCTCGGCACCTTCGACAGCATTCGGGCCAAGCAGTTCCCTGCTTCCCACCCGCACTGCGCGGTCGCTCTCCGGCTCCGATTCGAGCGGATCGAGGAAGGCAATCACCCGGTGCGCATCGGTATTGTGAACGAAGACGGAAAGGCGATAGGCCCCAATATCGACGGGAGCATCGCGATCAAGGTTCCGCCGAACGTCCTGTCCGTTTGCGCCAACATGGTGGTCAACATCAACGGCATCACGTTTGACAAGCCTGGCCGGTACTCCATCGATCTGGCCATCGACAACCGGCACGAGACATCGCTTCCCGTGACGGTCCTTCAGGTGGAAGCGAAGCCTCAGCCGCAAGGCTGAGCGCTCCGGCCGGCGGTTCAGGCCAATTGGACCGGGTAGACGCCGCGGACGGAGTTGAAGAGCTCGAGGTGGGGGCTGGCGCGCAGGTCGGCCAGCGTGACCGGCGCCTCGACGAGCTCGCAGCGCTCGAGGCGTTCCGCCCGCAGCGTTCCGGCGAGCAGCCCGCAGGCAACGGGGGGTGTCCGGAGGACGCCGCCAACTTCCACGGCGAGATTGGCGACGGTCGACTCCGTCACCTCTCCCCGCTCGTTATAGAGGATGACGTCGTCACATTCCGGTCGCGCCGCCCGTGCCTGCTCGTATACGGCCCGGTGCGTCGTCTTGTGGTAGAGGAACGGGTCGGAGATGTCGACCGGTTCCGCTGCGAGCGCAACACACAACGCGGGGCCGGCTGCGCGGGGAGGAAGGGGGAGGGCTTCGACGGTCGGCTCACCGTTGCGGTCCACGAGCAATCGCACCCGCCGTGACGCGTCGCCGAAGGCTTCGGCGGCCAGGGCCAGCGCCCGCCGCACCCGCGCTTCGTCTACGGCCAGGTCGAAGTATTCCGCCGAGTCGCGCAGCCGCCGGAGGTGCCGCTCCAGCAGCCCGTAGCCGGCGCGCGGCTCCCAGCGCATCGTCTCCAGCAGGCTGAAGGAGGGCATCGGCGCGCGCAGGATGGCGGCCTTGGCGCGGCTCTCGAGCAGCTCAGCCTGGCGGGCCGAGTCCCACACGATGCCGCCGCCCACGCCGTATTCCGCCTGCCCGCGCCGCCGGTCCACGAGCAGGGTCCGGATCGCCACGTTGAACTGCGCGCGGCGTCCCGGCGCGATGAACCCGGCGGCCCCGGTGTAGATGCGCCGCGGGGTCGTCTCGACCTCGGCGATAATCTCCATCGTCCGCCGCTTCGGCGCGCCGGTGATCGAGGCGGGGGGGAAGAGGGCTCTGAAGAGGGCGTCCAGCGGCGCGCGGGTGTCCGCCGCCACGCGCGAGGTCATCTGCCAGACGGTGGGGTACTTCTCGATGTCGAACAGCGACTCGGGATGCACGCTGCCCGGCTCGGCGATGCGCCCCAGGTCGTTGCGCACCATGTCGACGATCATCACGTTCTCGGCCCGGTCCTTGGCCGACGCGGCGAGCGCCGCCGCGCACTGCCGGTCCTCCTCTGTCGTCATCGCCCGCCGCGCGGTGCCCTTCATCGGCCGGGATTCGATCCGCTCGCCGTCGAGGCGAAAGAAGAGCTCGGGCGAGGCGCTACACACCACCCAGTCGCCGGCGTCGATGTAGGCGCCATACCCCGCGCTCTGCGCCGCCGCAAGACGCGCGAAGGCCGGCCACGGGGCCGCGCAGAACGGCGCGGTGAGCCGGTAGGAGTAGTTGACCTGGTACGTGTCGCCGGCGTGGATCAGCGCCTTGATCCGGTCAAAGGCGCGCCCGTAGTCCTCCGTCGAAACCGAGGGGCTCCAGACGTCCGGCAGCGAGGCCCCGGCCGGGTGGGGGAGGGCGACCGGCGTCGGCGGCGCGTAGAGGCCGAACCACAGCAGCGGGAAGTCCCTGTCGTCCGCCCGCACGCGGAGCGCACTGTCGAACGCCGGCGCGGCCTCATACGACAGGAACCCCGCCGCCCAGAGCCCTTCGGCCGCCACGAGGCGATCGACCTCGCGCAGCGCCGGCAAGACCTCATCGACGCTTGAGGCCTCCACCACCCGGGCCGGCGCGGCAAAGTGCAGCCAGTTGCCGGTGACGGCGTCTCGGATCACGGCCTCGCGGGTGGTCGGCGTCATGGAGAGAGCCGATGTTCGATGAAAGCCGTCCCGGGGTCAAGCCGGCGCCACGCATCCACGCATCCCTCCCTGCTTGCATCATCCCCCGGCGCTTGGTAATCGAAAGGGGCGGGGAGTATGACGCAATGACACTGGGAGGAGTCAACGTGCAGGAGATCGTCGGGACACTGGACCGCGCGGAGACGAAACCCTCCGTGCGGATGGAGTGCTTCTTGCCGCCGGATGCGGCCACGGGCCGAACGGCGCTGGTGATCTTTCCAGGCGGCGGCTACGGGGGGCACGCGCCGCACGAGGGGCGTGGCTATGCCGAGTGGTTCGCGGCTCGCGGCGTGGCCTGCTTCGTGGCGGAGTATCGCCTGGGCTCTGCCGGCCACCGCCACCCGGCCATGGTGGAGGATGCTCTGGCGGCGATCGCTACCGTCCGGCGCCGGGCTGCGGAGTTCGGGGTTAACCCGCGGCGGATCGGGGTCATGGGCTCGTCGGCGGGCGGGCACCTTGCGGCGCATGCGCTCGTGGGGTGGGGCGGATATGCCGGCGACGCGGCGGCGGCGCGCCCCGACTTCGGGGTTCTGTGCTATCCGGTGATCGCCATGCGCGGCCGGCACCACCACGGGGGCTCGCGCCTCAACCTGATCGGCCGGCGGCCCTCGCGGGAGCTGATCGACGCGGTCAGCGTCGAGCGCCTCGTGACGGCCGGCACTCCCCCCTGTTTCCTCTGGCACACCGGTGAGGATTCGGGCGTACCGGTTGAGAACAGCCTCCTGTTTGCGGCCGCGCTGCGGCGCCACGGGGTTCCGTTCGAGTTGCATGTCTACGAGAAGGGCTCGCACGGGCTGGGGCTGGGGGCGCCGTTCCCGTGGGCGGAGGATGTCATGCGATGGGTGCAGGGGCTGCCGGACCGAACCGGCGGGAGCGTGTCATGAGAGTCGTCGCGGTGGAGTCGCTGGGCGCCGGTCGCTATCCCTCCCCCATTTCCTGTGCGCGGGCCGAGGCGAGCTGGGTGCCGGAGGATGTGCGCTGGACGTCCGCCACGCCGCCGCCGGGCCTCATGCTGTTCGAGGAGGCCGGGCCGCGGTCGCGGCTGTTTTTCGATCCGGCGCGGACCCGCGCGGCCCTTGTGACCTGCGGCGGATTGTGTCCCGGCCTGAACAACGTCATTCGCTCCGCCTTCCTCGAATTGCACCACCGCTATGGCGTGGGCGAGGTGCTCGGATTTCGCTGGGGATACCAGGGGCTCGATCCCGTGCACGGCGCCGCGCCGATCCGGCTGACCCCCGAGTTCGTGGAGGATATTCACAAGGAGGGCGGCACCATCCTCGGCACCTCGCGCGGGCCCGTCGATACGGCGGTCGCGGTCGACAACCTGATCCGCCTGGGCGTCGATATCCTGCTCACCGTGGGCGGCGACGGGACGCAGCGCGGCTCAAGCGATCTGTTCCTGGAGTCCCGCCGCCGCGGGCACCCGCTGGCCGTGGTCGGCATTCCGAAGACCATCGACAACGATGTGCCGTTCGTCTCGCAGTCGTTCGGCTTCCAGACGTCGGTTGAAGAAGCGACGCGCATCATCGACGGGGCCCACACCGAGGCGCACAGCGTGCAGAACGGGATCAGCCTGGTGAAGGTGATGGGGCGGTACGCGGGCTTCATTGCCGCCGCCGCGACGATCGCCAACCAAGACGTGAATTTCACGCTCGTGCCCGAGGTGCCGTTTACCCTGGACGGCCCCGGCGGGTTCCTGGCGGTGCTCAAACGCCGGGTGCTGGAGAGGAAGCATGCCGTCATCGTGGTGGCCGAAGGCGCCGGGCAGGACCTCGTGGCGGCGGCCGTCGAAGCGCGCGACGCCTCCGGCAACGCCGGGATCGCAGACGTCGGGGTGTTCCTGCGCGACCGCATCACCGCGTATTTCAAGGCCGAGGGCGTGCCGTTTGTTCTGCGCTATTTTGACCCGAGTTACTCGATTCGCAGCCGTCCCGCGGATGCCGAAGATGCCATCCTGTGCGACGCCTATGCGCGCCACGCCGTGCATGCCGGCATGGCCGGCAGGACCGGGCTGGTGATCGGCCACATGAACGACACCTTCGTCCATGTCCCGATCGGCATGCTGTCGACGCAGTCCAAGCGGTTGGATCCCGCCGGCTCCACCTGGCGCGCAGTGCTGGCCTCAACGGGACAGCCGGAGAGCCTGGGGATGACGGTTAAGGAAGAGTGATCGGCGCGCGCACGTTTACGGCTGTGCCAAGGGTCCTCTGGCGGCACCAGTCGCTTGTTGGGCTATCTATGCCCCCGGTTTTATGCTCTCAACATTGAACTTCTCGTCGAGCACGGCGAAATAGGATGAGCCACCGAGAAAAGCCATCTTGCCGTCAACAATGAAGAACGGGAGACAAGAGACCTGATACCCTTTTCCGGTTTCGGTAACACGGTAGATCATCGATATGGTGTTGGTCGTCCCGCCCCCGAACTGTTGTCGGTAGGCCGCCTCCGTGCTGCGGATGGCTTGGAGCACGTTGGGCGACAAGTTGGTCTCGGAAGCAAAATGGTAGTCTTTGTGGTTTTCAGGGATTGGGGGTAAGTCGGCAGTAAATGTGTCCGCCGCGTATCCGCCTCGTACAACCCGGAACCCGTAATTGCTGATCCGGCGACTGGGTGGGCCCCCTACACGGCTCGTAGACTTACAGCCACCACTGGGTTCGTGCCAACTCCCGCCACGGAGAACGCGGAGACCGTCATTCCCCTCATACGCGTCTTCACACCACTCCCACACATTCCCATGCATGTCATACAAACCCCACTTGTTTGCTTTCTTCTGCCCTACCATGTGCGCGTACTCTTCGTCTGAGCGCGGTGCGCTCTCTTCGTACTTATCGTACCACGCGTAGTCCCCGAGTGCTGACGCGTCATCCCCAAAGCAGAACGCCGTCTGGCTTCCGGCGCGGCATGCATATTCCCACTCGGAGTTGGTCGGCAGCCGATACCTATGCCCTGCCGTATGCGTGCCCTGCACGTTGATGTTGTCCCGCACGTTCAGCGCGCGGATAAACTCCTGCGCGTCGTCCCACGAGACATATCCCGCCGCGTTATCTTCCCCTTCCTTCATGTACGGCATGCTCTTCCATGGCTCCGTCCCCATTACCGCCTTCCACTGGCCCTGCGTGACTTCCGTTGTCTGTAACTCGTAATGCTTCCCCGGGATGCTCACGAACTTCATGCCAATGCGCGATGCATAACTGCCTTCCTCAGTCGTTGGACTCACCTGCTCGTGGACGGTTGCTCCGCAACCACAAGCCCAGAGGGCAAAACAGATATTTGCGACTGCTCCTATGGTTCTATTCATTGATGTCATTTTGCCCAACGATTGTATCTGCCAGCTTGTCTTTTGCCGGCAGGACTGGCGTCGCGTGAGGCCGCCGTGCCTGTACGTGATAACCAGCCTCTGGGTCGGATTGTCCCGGAAAGCGGATCCTTGTCAAGGCGAGCGATGGCGTTGTGAGTGGGGGGCGTCACCTTCGTGAACCGACCGTTTCTGATTTGATCCTGAGGGGGCTTTCGGTATCCTGCCGCCCATGACCAAGCTCCTTGTCATCGGCGGGGGCGGCCGCGAACACGCACTGGCCTGGAAACTGGCCGGAGACAGCTGCCGCCCGGAAGTGTTTTGCGCGCCCGGCAATGCCGGCACGGCGGCCGTGGCGACCAACCTGGACATCGGCGCTGAGGATCTGCCGGCGCTGGTGGAATGGGCGCGTCGCAACCGCCCCGCCCTCGTCGTGGTGGGTCCCGAAGCCCCTCTTTGCGCGGGTCTGACCGACCGGCTCCAGGCCGAGGGGCTGGCCGTCTTCGGCCCGACCCGCGACGGGGCCGAGATCGAGGGCAGCAAGGTGTTTTCCAAGGATGTGATGGAGGCGGCGGGCGTGCCGACGGCGGCGGCCCGCACCTTCGAGGCGGCTGGACCCGCCCTGGCCTACGTCCGCAAGCACGGGCCCCCGGTGGTGGTGAAAGCGGAGGGGTTGGCTGCCGGCAAAGGCGTCGCGGTCTGCCAGACCGTTGCCGAGGCCGAGGCCGCCGTGCGCCTGACCCTGGTCGACCGGGCGTTTGGCGACGCCGGCCGGCGGGTGATCGTCGAGGACTTTCTCGAGGGCGAGGAGGCGTCGATTCTGGCGCTGACCGACGGTCAGACCATCGTGCCGCTGGCCGCATCGCAGGACCATAAACGGATTTTCGACGGCGACCGCGGGCCCAACACCGGCGGCATGGGAGCGTATTCGCCGGCGCCGGTGGTGACCGACGCGCTGTGGCCCGTGATCCGCGAGACGGTCCTGGAGCCCACGATGCGCGAGCTGCGCCGCCGGGGCATCGTGTACCGCGGCGTGCTGTATGCCGGCCTCATGATCCACAAGGGCGCCCTCCAGGTGCTCGAGTTCAACTGCCGCTTCGGCGACCCCGAAACCCAGGTCGTGCTGCCGCGGCTGGCGGGCGATCTGCTGCCGGTGCTCCGGGCCTGCGCCACGGGCGGCCTGGCAGAATCCATGCTGGCGTGGAAGCCGCAGGCGTGCGTGACCGTCGTGATGGCCTCCGGCGGGTACCCCGGCGATTATGTGAAGGGCAAGGTCATTGAGGGTTTGGATCGCGCTGCTGCACTGCCCGACGTGCAGGTGTTCCATGCGGGCACGCGCCTGCAGGACGGCCGGGTGGTGACGGCCGGCGGACGCGTCCTGAACGTGACCGCGCTGGGCGGGACGCTGGAGGCGGCCGTGAAGCGCGCATACGAGGCCGCGGCCCACATCCGGTTTGAGGGCGCACAGTACAGGACCGACATCGCCGCCCGGGCGCTGGCGCGGCGCTGAACAACCTGCAGGAGGGAAAGACATGAAGAAGATGGTGACTCCGTTGGTGGGTATCGTCATGGGCAGTGATTCGGACTGGCCCGTTGTCAAGGAAGCCGGCCAGGTGCTGGCGGCGTTCGGCGTGCCGTACGAAGCCCGCGTCATCTCGGCGCACCGCACGCCCGTGACGGCCGCCGACTACGCGGCCGGCGCGGCGCGGCGCGGGCTGCAGATCATCATCGCGGCCGCCGGCGGCGCGGCGCACCTCGGCGGCGTGCTGGCCGCGCACACGACACTGCCGGTCATCGGCATTCCCGTCAAGGGCGGCGCGCTCAACGGCATGGACGCGCTGCTGTCGACGCTGCAAATGCCGGCGGGCATCCCCGTGGCCACGGTGACGCTTGGCAGCGCCGGCCCCGTGAACGCCGGGCTGCTGGCCGTGCAGATCCTCGCCCTGTCCCGCGCTGACCTGCGGAAGCAGTTGGTCCGCCACAAGCGGGAGCTCCAGAAGAAAGTCGAAAAGGGCGATCGGCACGTCCAGGCCGATCTGGCTAAATGAACGTATCTGTCATCGCCCTGCTGATGGTGTGCCTCCTGGCGCTTGCGCCGCAGCGCAGCGTGGCCGGAGGGGCGGCCGGGCTGGTCGTTCCCGACGAGGTGCTGCGCTGGCTGGAGCGTCGCGGCGTTCCCTTCAACGAGGCCGAACTGCGGCGCGCCGCGGCGGCGGCGATGCTCAGGGCCGCCGACGCGAGGGCTGAACTGCGGGACGAGGAAGGTGCGCGGTGGTGGTCCACGAACCGATGCATCGCGTGTGCCACGCAGTGGCCGGGTGACCTGGCGTACGTGCGGCTCAACGGGTGCTTCGATGCGGATGCGTCCGGGCTCGGTTCGGAGATTCGCTCCGTGACGTCGACCAACAGCCAGGGCCTCATCATCGATCTGCGCGGGGCGGGCGGATTTTCGACCCCGGCGATGGCTGCCGTCGGCGGCGTGGTGGTGGGGGAGGGCTCGGATCTCGTTCGGATTCTCCGCGCGGCCGGGGCGACGACGGAGGTGGTCCGCGCCGCCGGTGCGGCCGCGAGCCCGGTGCCGCCGGTGGTGCTCGTGACCGATGGCGGGACGTGGGGCGCCGCGGAGGGACTGGCGTGGGGATTGAAGGGCCGTGCGGGCGTGCTGGTGCTGGGCGGGGCGACCTCCGGCGACGGGGCGGCCCGCGAGCGGGCGGAGCTCGGCGGCGGATATACGGCGGTGGTGGCGACCGGGCGGTATCAGCGCGCCGATGGCGCGGAAGTGCCGTCCGGGGGCATTGTTCCCGACGTTCTCGTGTCCGACGCGGGCCCGGCGCGCGCCGCGACCGACGGGCCGGGGGAGGCGCCGAACGCGGCTGAGGCCCGGGTGCTGATGCGCCGCATTGGCGGAGACCGCGCCCTGCGCCGGGCCGCCGACCTGCTGCTGGGGTTGAAGGCCATGAAGGCGGGGGTCGGCGGGGGGGATGCGGATGCGGAGCCCGCGGGCGGAACGAATGGCCCGCCCGCGCCGGAGACCGGCGGCAAGGAGTAGCGAACGCACATGGCGGCGCGCATCATCAAGATCGGCGACGGCTGCCGGGGCGAAGCGCTGTACGAGGCGCTCGACATCCTCGAGCGCGGCGGCCTGGTCGTGATTCCGACCGACACGGTCTACGGGGTCGCGGCGCATGTTGCGCGCACCGACGCCGTGGGCCGGCTCTACCTGGCCAAGATCCGCGACCCCGACAAGCCGATTCCGCTGCTGGCCGCCAGCCTCGACGCGCTTGAGCGGGCGGGGGCGGCGGTGACGGCCGAGGAGCGGGCGATTGCCAGCCGGTTCTGGCCCGGCCCGCTGACGCTGGTTGTTGACCTGGGCGGAGTGGCCGAGGGCGTGCGGGTGCCCGATCACCGTTTCGTGCGGACCCTGATTCGCGAGTCGGGGGTGCTGCTGCGCGTGACCAGCGCCAATATCAGCGGACAGCCTCCGGTGCGGTCCGCGGCCGAAGCGCTGGCGGGGCTTGGCGACTCGGTGGACCTGATTCTCGACGGCGGGCCGTCGCCGGGAGGCGTGGCGAGCACCGTGGCGAGCGTGGGCGGCGGCGTATTGACGATCTATCGCGATGGAGGGGTAACCCGGGAACAGCTGGAGGGTATGTTGAAACAGATCCGAGAGGGAGGCGCGGGAAGCCGGGTGTCACAGGGCGCAGGAAAGCCCGGGGGGCAGACCCCCGTGGTGGTGTTCGTCTGCACGGCCAACATGTGCCGCAGCCCCATGGCCGAGCACCTGTTCCGGCTGGCCTGGGGGCCTGACACCCCCTGTCAGGTTTTCTCGGCCGGGACCGATGCATCCGACGGCATGCCTGCGACCTTCCAGGCCTCGCGCGCCATGAAAGAGATCGGCGTTGACCTGCGCGAGCACAGCAGCCAGATGCTGACCCGTGAACTGGTTGACGCCGCCGATCTCATTGTGGTAATGACCGCGAACCACGCGCAGAGGATCGCATGGCGCTTTCCGGACGCGGCCCCGAAAGTCCGGCTGTTGAAGTCCTTCGTGCCGGGAGTCCCCGGGGAAGAGCAGGAAGTGCCGGATCCCATTGGGTTGTCGGACTGTGTGTATCGCGCGGTCCGGGATGACATGCGCGCCGCGATGCCGGCCATCGTCGAGCATATCCGGCGCCTGCGTCCGGCGGGGAAGTAGGCGGTTTTGACCATGAGAATTGCCATAGGCTCCGATCACGGCGGTTACGACCTCAAGGAAACCATCAAGCGTTTTCTGGCGGACAGGGGAGCCGACGTTGCGGATGTGGGGTGCCGGTCGCGTGAGTCCGTCGACTATCCCGACTTTGCGGCCGAGGTGTGCACCCGGGTGTCCGAAGGCAGCGCCGACGAAGGGGTTCTGGTGTGCACGACCGGCGTGGGCATGTCCATCGCGGCCAACAAGTATCCCCTCGTGCGAGCCGCCCTGTGCTGCACGCCTCACATGGCCGAGCTGGCGCGCGAGCACAACGACGCCAACGTGCTGGTGCTGGGCGGCAAACTGCTGTCCGAGCGCGAGGGGCAGGCGATTGTCGACGCGTGGTTCTCGCACCGGTTTTCGGCCGATGCCCGGCACAGGCGCCGCCTCGGGAAGATCTCTCATGAGGTAAACCGCGCATCGGTCGCCCTGCACGCCCTGATTGAGGGCGACCCCGAGATCTATGCGACGATCCGCGACGAGATGCAGCGGCAGCAGGAGACCCTGAACCTCATCGCGTCGGAGAATCTCGTGACGCCGGCCGTGCGACAGGCGCAGGGGTCGGTGATGACGAACAAGTACGCCGAGGGCTATCCCGGCAAGCGCTGGTACAACGGCTGCCAGTTTGTCGACGCCGCCGAGCAGCTTGCCATCGACCGGGCCTGCGCGCTGTTCGGCGCCGAGCGGGCCAACGTCCAGCCGCACTGCGGCAGCAGCGCCAATATGGCGGTCTATTTTGCAGCCCTGGAGCCGGGCGACACCGTGCTGGCCATGAGCCTGGCCCACGGAGGGCACCTGACCCACGGCAACCCGGTGAACTTCTCCGGCCGGTTCTTCAACTTTGTCGGCTATGGCGTGCGACAGGGCGACGAGACCCTCGACTATGACGCGCTGGCCGTCCAGGCCGCCGAGGTCAAACCCAAGCTCATCGTCGTCGGCGCGAGCGCCTACCCGCGCACGCTGGATTTCTCGCGCTTCCGCGAGATTGCCGACGCCGTCGGGGCGAGCCTGATGGTCGACATGGCCCACATCGCCGGCCTCGTGGCCGGCGGCGTGCATCCTTCGCCCGTGCCGTACGCCGAATACGTCACCACGACCACGCACAAGACCCTGCGCGGCCCTCGCGGCGGCATGGTGCTGTGCCGCGAGGCGTTTGCAAAGGAGATCGACAAGCAGGTCTTCCCGGGCACGCAGGGCGGGCCGCTGATGCACACCATCGCCGCCAAGGCCGTCTGTTTCCGCGAGGCCATGCGGCCGGAATTCCGGGGCTACGCCGCGCAGATCGTGGCCAACGCCAGGGCCATGGCCGAACGGTTTGTGTCCTCGGGGCTGCGCTTGGTCTCGGGCGGAACCGACAACCACCTCATGCTGGTCGACGTGACCTCGCTGGGGCTGACCGGCAAGGACGCGGCCACCGCGCTGGACCGGGCCGGCATCATCGTCAATAAGAACTCCATCCCCTTCGACCGGCACAGCCCGTTCGTTACCTCCGGCATCCGCATCGGGACGCCGACGGTGACCACCCGCGGCATGGGCGTCGAACAGATGCGCACGATCGCCGACCTGATCGTCGACGTGCTCCAGAGTCCGGCGGACGAGGCGGTGATCCGCCGCACACGCGGGCGGGCGCTGGAGCTGACGGCCTCGTATCCGACTGAGTAGCGGCGCGTTGCGGGGCTTTTCAGGGTTGACCCGATCGGGACCCGAGGTGTACGATCCCCCGCAGATGAAGGCAATTCGACTCATCGCGGAACTGGCCGGCACGCTGCTACGCGCATTGCGCGGGGAGGGCCTCCTCCTTGCGGCGCCGGTGTGCGTCGCGGTGAGGGTCCGGCGATAGGCGCCGGATCGAATCGACCGAGAGGGACGCCCACCGTGGAAATCACGCGGTGGGCTTTTTTTGTTTTGAGGCCGCACGGGCGGTGCGGATGACAGCGATGGCTGATGAGCGGGGAGCGAGGTGCAGCATGAAGGAATCCGACGCAGAGAGAAGGATCACTATCTTTGATACGACGCTGAGGGATGGCGAGCAGTCCCCCGGCGCCAGCCTGGACCACCGGGAGAAACTGGAAATCGCCCACCAGCTGGCGGAGCTGGGCGTGGACGTCATCGAAGCCGGATTCCCGATCGCCTCGCCCGGCGATTTCGCGGCGGTTCGGGACATCGCGAAGCAGGTCAAGGGCCCGACCATCTGCGGCCTGGCCCGTTGCGTGAACGCGGACATCGAACGCTGTGCCGAGGCCGTCGCGCCGGCGAAGAAGTCGCGCATCCACGTCTTCCTGGCCACGTCCGCCATCCACCGGCAGTTCAAGCTGCGCAAGGCCCGCGGGGAAATCCTGCGGCTGGGCGCAGCGGGCGTCAAACATGCGCGTTCGTTCTGCAAGGACGTCGAGTTCAGCCCCGAGGATGCGTCCCGGACCGAGCGCGACTTCCTGGCTCAGATGGTCGAGGCGGCGATCGATGCCGGCGCCACGACGATCAACATTCCGGACACCGTCGGCTACGCGATCCCCGGCGAATTCGGGGGGCTGATTGCCTACCTGTTCGACACGGTGCCGAACATCCACCAGGCGGTCATCAGCGTGCACTGCCACAATGACCTGGGGCTGGCCGTCGCCAACTCACTGGAAGCCATCCGCAACGGCGCCGGCGCCATCGAGTGCACGGTGAACGGCCTGGGCGAGCGCGCCGGGAACGCCGCGCTGGAGGAAGTGGTCATGGCCATGCGCGTGCGCGCCGACCAGTTCCCCGGGCTGACGACCAGCATTCGCACCCAGCGCCTCGTCCCTGTGAGCCGCCTGGTCAGCCGCCTGACCGGCATGGCCGTTCAGCGCAACAAGGCCATCGTCGGCGCCAACGCCTTTGCGCACAAGTCCGGCGTGCACCAGGACGGCGTGCTGAAGAAGCGCTCGACCTACGAGATCATGACCCCGCAGGAGGTGGGCATCGAGAGCTCCGAGCTGGTGCTGGGCAAGCTGTCCGGCCGGCATGCGTTCCGGCACGAGATGCAGCGGCTGGGGGTGCGGCTGAGCGACGAGGAGATGGAGAAGGCGTACGCCCGCTTCGTCGAACTGGCGGACAAGAAGAAGAACATCTATGACGACGACCTGATGACGATCGCGCGCGACCTGATGACCGACGTGCCGCCGGTGTTCATGATGGAGTACCTGCACGTGGCCACCGGCACCAGCACGGTGCCGACCGCCACGGTGCGGCTGCGGCGCGGCAAGGACGTCATCCAGGACGCCGCGTGCGGCGACGGCCCGGTGGACGCGGCGCTCAAGACGATCGACCGGATCAGCGGCGTCAGCGGCAGGCTGGTCGATTTCTCGATCCAAGCCGTCAGCGTCGGAAAGGACGCGATGGGCGAGGTGACCGTGCGGGTGGCTTTCGGCAAGGAGATGATCAGCGCCAAGGCCGCCAGCACCGACATCGTCGATGCCAGCGCCAAGGCGTACCTGTCCTGCGTGAACCGCCTGCTCTCCATGGGCAAGGGGCGTGGCCGCAGGGCTGCGGCAGCTCAACACGAGTGACCCATCGGATCTGACGGGCGCTTGCGGCGCGGAGGCGATCTGGCATACTGTCGGGCCTCGGGCCCAGGACTCGGGCCGCGCGGCGGGAAAGGATGGACGCATGCATTTGAGTGGTTCCACGCAGCCGTTTGCCGTGTTGGGGCATCCCATCGGCCACACGCTCTCGCCGATCATGCACAACCGTTCCTTTCAATCGCTGGGCCTGGACGCGATCTACCTGGCGCTGGATGTACACCCGGACCGGCTGATGGGGGTCCTGCCCGCGATGGGCGACATGGGGTTCCGCGGCGTCAACTTGACTGTGCCGCTGAAGGAAGTGGCGTTCCGAGGCCTGAGCCGGCTGGACGAATCGGCGCGGAGGCTGGGCGCCGTCAACACGGTGCAGTTCACCGCGGAGGGGCTGGTCGGGCACAATACCGACGGCCACGGGTTTCTGGCCGCGCTGAGCGAGGCGTTTGACCTCACGCCCGAGGGGCGGTCGGTTTTCGTGCTGGGCTGCGGCGGAGCCGGGCGTGCGGTGGCCATCACCTGCGCCGCGGCCGGCGCCCGCGAAGTGGTGCTGACGGATATGGACGAGAACCGTCCGTCGCGCGTGGCGGAAGAGATCGCCGCGCTGGCTCCCGGAGTCCGCACCCGCGCGGTGCCTCCGGTGCCGGCCTCGTGGGCCATGGCGTCGCGGGCCGCGGACCTCGTCGTGCAGTGCACTCCGGTCGGCATGAAGGCCGCCGATCCCTCCCCGCTGCCTGCCGATGCGTTCCGCGCCGGCCAGGCGGCGTTCGACCTGGTCTACATGTACCCGAAGACCGGCTTTATGCGCGCGGCTTTGGAAGGGGGGGCGCGGGCGGCCAACGGGCTGGGCATGCTGCTGCACCAGGGTGCGCGGTCGTTCGAGATCTGGACCGGCCGGAAGGCGGACACCGCCGCCATGCGGAGCGCGCTCGAAGGCGCGGTGTACGGGTGACGCGAGGCGGGGCGCGTCGCCCCAATAGAAACGGGAAACGAGAAACGGACAAGCCATGGCTACCGATGTGCCCCCGATCTCGCTGACGGTCATTCCCGAGTGGTACGCATTCTTCTGCGCGCTGTCCGTGGCGTGGGGGGCTTCCATCGGCAGCTTTCTCAACGCCTGTATCTATCGCATCCCCCACGGGCTGTCGGTGGTCCACCCTCACTCGTTCTGCCCGGTCTGCCGGATGAAGGTGGCCTGGTTCGACAACATCCCCGTATGGAGCTGGCTGTCGCTGCGCGGGCGTTGCCGCAAGTGCCGCACGTTCATCAGCCCGCGCTACCTGTGGATTGAGTGCCTGGTGGCGGTCCTGTTTCTGCTGGTCTGGCTGAAGTTTGATGTCGTCGATGGGCCGCGGCTCCTCGGGCTTTCGCCCATTGGCGCCTGGCCCCTGGTCCCGGTGTACTGGCTCATGCTGTCGGGCCTGGTTCTGGGCACGTTCGTGGACTTCGATCACCTCATCATCCCCGACCGGGTCACCCTGGGCGGGATTGCGGTCGGACTGGTGCTGAGCGCGGTGGTGCCTGCGATGCACGGCGCCCAGAGCCCCCTGCACGGCGCGCTCTTGTCGGCGCTGGGCGCCGTCGCCGGATGGGGGCTGCTGTGGGGCGTGGCTGCCGCGGGCCGCCTGATCTTCAAGCGGGAGGCGATGGGCTTCGGCGACGTGAAACTGCTCGGCGCGATCGGGGCCTTCCTGGGGTGGCGGGCCGTCCTGTTCACCGTCGTCGCGTCTTCGTTCGCCGGATCGATTGTCGGCGTCACGCTGGTCCTTGCGGGACGGCGCGGACTCCAGAGCCGCATTCCCTATGGCCCGTACCTGGCCCTTGCGGCGGCGCTCTGGGTGCTCTGGGGGCCGGGGCTGTGGGATCTCTATGTCGGGCTGCTGGCGCTGCCTGCGCAGCTGCTCTAGGGACGTCCCATGACCTTGAATCGCTGGCTGTTTCTGGCGTTTGTCGAAAGCTTCGGCACCATCTGCGTCGAGCGCGGCATCTTCTTCTTTGCGCACCGGCACCTGGGCTTTTCCGACGGGGCCAACCTGTGGCTGTCCTTCGCGTTCGGTGCCGCCTACGTGTGCGGCGCGGTGTCCTGCCACCGGATGTGCGCGTGGCGTTCGGAGCGCTGGGTGCTGCTGGCCGCCCTGGCCGTTTCCCTGTGTGGCAATGCGGGCCTGGCCTTGTTCGGCCGTGACGCGCCGTGGCTGTTTGTCCTGAACGCGCTGCTCGGCTTCGTGAACGGCGTGAAGTGGCCGGTGATCGAGAGCCAGATCGCGGCCGGCCGCGACGAGGCGGGCCAGGCGCGCGCCATCGGCCTGTTCAATTTTGCGTGGGCGTCGGCCGTACCCCCGGCGCTGGTCTTCTGCGGGCCGATCATAGGCGCCTGGCCCGCCGGCCTGTTCGCGGCGCCCGCCGTGATCAACCTGGCGGCGCTGGCCCTGGCCTGGAGGGCGCCGCGGTCGCCCGCGCATCTGCCGGACTCACATCCGTCGCGGCCCTCGCCGGAGCGCTGCGTGCAGTTGCGCGGGCTTCTGGCCGCCAGCCGCTGGCTGCTGTTGCTGACCTATTCGACCTTGTGGATCATCAGCGCGCTCATTCCCTCCATCCTTTCCACGCTGCGCGTTCCCGACGACCGGGCGCCGGCGTTGTCGGGGCTGCTGGATGCCGCGCGCTTTGCCGCCTTCGCGGTCCTGTGGTTCTGGCGTGGCTGGGTGGGCCAGGCCTGGTGCGTGTGGGCGTCGGCCGTCGCGTTGCCGATCACCTTTGTCCTTATCGTCGGGGTGCCGAGCCTGCCCGTGGTGATCGTCGGCGGGATCCTGTTCGGATTGGCGGCCGGAGTCGTTTACTATGCGGCCATCTACTACGCGATGGTGGTTCACAATGCGGCGGTCGATGCCGGGGGGGGCCACGAGGCGCTCATTGGTTCCGGGTTTGCCCTGGGGCCGCTGCTCGGGCTGGCGGCGATGGCGATCGGGCCGCACGTCGGCGGCCGCCTCGCGGGCACGCTGGTCGGGGTGGGCCCGCTCATGGTCGTCTGCGTGGCACTGTGTGCCGCGCGGCTGCTGGGGCTGCGAAAACTTAACCCGCCCATAGGGTGAAGACGCCCCGGAGAACGGACCAGCCCATTTTCCAACGGTGCCGAGAATCCCCGCGCCGGAGGATGTGTCCAGCGCCACCAGGCCGACCACCACGCAGCCGGACAGGAAGGCCGCCTCCATGGCTCTTCCCTTGCTGCGCTGTGCCCCCTCGCGGGCGGCGGCAGCGCCAAGGCCGAGGTCGCCGCGCGGCGGGTGCCACGTCGCCGGCGTCACGCTGCTCACGCGGCCGTCGAGCCACGCCTCTATGGCCTGGATGGTGCCGGCTGGAGCATCCTCGTCCGCGATATGACCCCGGGCGTCGAGGACGGCTTGGATGACCTCGCGCGTGGCGTTGAGCGGGCACCCGGTCATCGCGGCCACGGCCGGGCACAGCATGGCGAGATCGCTGCGGCCGTCGCCGATGGCCAGCGTGTGGGCCGGCGCTACGCCATGGTGTCGGGCCACTTCAAGCACCGCCACCGCCTTGGCGCAGGGCGTAGAACGCAGTTCGAGATCACGCTGCCACTGCACAAGCCGAATGCCGGGATCCGTGCACAGGCGGGAGGCCTGAGCGCACGCTTCCGCGGCTTTGTCGGGATCGGCAAACTGCAGGCGGATATGCCGCGGAGAGATGGTTGTCGCGCGGCACGATGCATGGCTTTTCAAGAGCCTCGCCACAAGATCCTGCAGAATCTTAGCCAGCGCGCGACTGCGAAGCCAAACGCCCCAGTGAAGCCTGAGTGTCGCGGGAACCTGCAGAAACCACAGGCCTCCACGTTGCCGGTATACCCAGGAATGGCGGGCTACAATGATGTCCGGTGAAACCCCCTCGTGAGCCATTTGGCGTGTGGCTTTTGTGAGGCTGGACAGCGAGCGGCCCGAGCAAACCATCCAGACGGCCCCATCCGCGCGCAAGCGGGTCAGAAGCGACGCAAAGCGAGGGCAGTGGCCAGCCTCCCGACCATGACGATACAGCGTCCCGTCGAAGTCCGTCGCGAGCAGCAGGATCGGCTGAATTCGGGGATCCTTAGCCATGAGGCCACCGAGCATAACGCAATCGAATGTTCGGGAAAGGACAAACGCAGGGCCACGCGCCGGACGAACCGACGTTGGCTTTACATGCGCATAAGGAAATGTCCTATATAATGGCTTGCGTCATAAGGAAATGTCTTATATCCTGAAACGAGTTGTCTGGTCTCGGAAACGTCAACTTCAGGTCCGGGCGTGAGTTCACGCTTGGGTCAAGCGCATGCGCAGGGGGGAGTTATGCCGAATATCGGCCAAGTGTTGAAGCAAGAGATTCTCCGACTGGCCCGCAAGGAAGTTCGCGGGATTCAGAAGGCCCTCAAGAATGAGTGCGTCGCGCTCAAGGCGCAGGTGCGTGAGCTGAGGGCTCGGGTGGCGGCAATGGACAAGGCCCGTGGGGCTCGCAGGTCGGGTGGATCTTCCGAAGTGGCATCGGGTCCTGCCTCCAATGAACCCCAAGTCGGCATGCGCTTCAACTCGAAGTCGCTGCGGTCGCTGCGCCAGAGGTTGGGCGTTTCCCAGAAGGAGATGGGGCGACTGGTTGGCGTGACCGCCCAGGCTGTCTACCTTTGGGAATGCAAGGGCGGATCCCTGAGACTGCGCAACGACACGCGCCAAGCGTTGCTGAAGCTGAAGGCGGCGGGGCGGCGGGGTGTCGCGAAGCAGCTGGCGTGCGCCAAGGCCGCGTAAGGGCGCTGGACGGTCATGCCTTTCATCACGCGCCGGCTTCAGGCGTGCGGGGTGTGTGCCTTCAGCAGGTCATCCTTCATCCGCCGGTACGCCCGCGTGTAGCGAGGGCCCATCTGTGACTCCCGGTGATCGAACCCGAATGCGCGGCGCTTGACCGCCAGCACCGGCGGCGCCTGGATGCGCTTGGCGACGCCCATCCCCTGGTAGAGCCCCCACCACCGCTCCAGGTCCTCGATGAAGGCCCCCGCGTCGCGGAAGTCGTCGCGGATGCTTCCGCTGTAGCCCAGCTGCGATTCCAGTTCACCGTCCCGGTACCAGGTCAGGATCTCTTCCGGCGTCGCGCGATGCCACCGCTCGACCCAGCTGCGGAACAGGCAGTCGTGGTACGGGTAGAGGATCGGGTCGCCCTTACCCTCATCGACATTCTGCGCGGGGCTGAGCTCTGCGGAGGGCTTGATCCGGAGCACCCCGTCGGGAATGACCGGCCGGTCGAACGCGGTTGCGTTGAGGTGACGGGCCAGTTCGTACACCTCGGTCTTCCAGAGGTCGGCAATGCCGGCCAGGTATCCGCCCAGATCGCCGTACAACGTCGTATAGCCGACCGTGGCCTCCGACTTGTTGGCGTTGCAGGTGAAGACGCCGCCGAAGGCCGATGCCACGGCCGCCAGGATTCGCGCCGAGCGGTCGCGCGCCTGGACGTTCTCGGCGCCCAGGGCCGAAAGGGCGAGCTGCGTCCGCACGCTGCCGTCCGGCGAGCGGACGGTGAGCCCGTCCACCTGCCGGTGGGTCAGCGCCGCGCTCTCGTCGATGCCGATCTCCGCGTACAGGCAGTTGAGATTGCGGGCCAGTTCGCGTGCCAGCCCGATCGTGGTCGGGGAGTTGTAGCGGCCGGGCATGTTGACCAGAAGGAGCCTGTCAGGCGGCAGCAGCCGGCGGTACAGGGCGGCCACGACGGCCGAGTCGATCCCGCCCGACAGCCCGACCACCACGCGGCGCACGCCGCACAGCGCCATGAACCGGGCCGTTCCGTACTCCAGGGCGGCGTGAATATCGGCGATGGTGTCGGCCCGCGGCTGCACCGGCTTCCCGAACGTTCCCCCGGTTCCAAGCGGCAGGTCGAGCGTGAGCGTGGTGTCGGCAAACGGCTCGGAGATCTCGGACACGTGTCCGTGTCCGTCGTACGCGCAGGACGCTCCGTCGAACGTGAACACCGTCTTGCCGTTGTTCTGGATGCCGACGTTGTTGACGTAGAGCAGCGGCCGCCTCATGGCGTCGGCCTGTCCGGAGAACACGCGGTGCCGCTTGTGGTTCTTGCTGACGGTGTAGGGCGAAGCGCTGATGTTGATGTAGAGATCGGGCGCATGGCGGGCGAGCATCCGCAGCGGCGATACGGCATAGTCCATATCCCAGCCGTCCTCGCAGAGAATCCCGCCCACAAGGCCGCAGTGCCGCGTGCGCACGGGCGTCACCAACTCGCTCAGCGCCCGGTTCTCCTCGATGGCCAGCTTGCGGCCATCGTAGAAATGCCGGCTGTCGTCAAACTCGCGGTAGTTCGGCAGCAGGGTCTTGATCACAAAAGGGTAGGGGCCGCCGACGGGGCCGACGAAGGCGCCGTCCTCGGCGACAAACAGGGCGTTGTACTTGCGGACGCGCCCGTCCTCGTTGCGCCGCGTCCAGTCCACGCCGACGCTGCCGAAAACCACGGTCAGCCCGTCGGAGGCGCGGCGGATCTCATCGGCGCAGGCTTCGCACTCGCGCAGGAACGCATCGCGCTCCCACTCGTCGGCAATCAGATAGCCCGGCAGGCACAACTCCGGAAAGACCAGCAGGCGGACGCCGTCGGCGCGCGCTTCGCGGATCCGGTCGAGCACGGCGGCGACGTTTTCGTCCGGCCGGCCCGGCCGGACCTCCATCTGGACCAGCCGTGTCCTCAGGCCGGAGGGCGCGGTCACGGCGCCCCCCTTCCGTCGTGCCGCTCAACGGCGCGCAGCCGGCGGAAGAACCAGGCCAGGGTGGCCGCCATGGCCGCGGCCACGACCAGCGAAGAGATGAACATCAGGACATAGATCATCACGGCGGCCACTATATCGTCCGGCCGCCTCGGGCTCAAGCCATGTCCGTCAGACGGTCGCGGGCCTGCGCGCAAGACAGGTGAAGTTCATGCAGAACAGCGGGCTGGGGGCCAGCGCATCCGCCAGGCGGCCCAGGCCGTTGGTCACGAGGTACACGGGCGCGCCCACCGCGCCGAGGAGACCGTAGACCATCAGGTTCAGCGTCTGGAACAGCGTGGTTCCGCAGCCTCCGGCGCCGAGCAGGCGCTCGACCTCGAAGCCGCTGCCGGCCGCCAGTTCCACCACCCCTTCCTGTGTGAAGCGCCAGAAGTCGCGCGGGCACGGGTGATAGGGCCACACGTGCGGTAGCGCCAGGATCAGGTGGCCTCCGGGCTTGAGGATGCGCCGCAGTTCGGTCAGCGCCTCGTCCGGCCGCCGGACGTGCTCCAGCACCTGCGTGCAGACGATCAGGTCGAAGGCCGCGTCGGCCAGGCCGGTGTGCTCCACGGGGCCGATGTGGTCAGCGCCGGAGGCGGGGTCGACATCCAGCGTCTGGACGGTGTAGCCGGCCCGCTCGATCTGCGCGCGGTAGGGGCTGAAGGCGCTGCCGACGTCCAACGCCACGCGCGGGGCCGCAGGAGGCGGCAGGGCGCTCAGCAGCCGGCTCATGTCGCGCCCGAGCGCGCCCAGAATGAGGTAATCGAAGTCGAAAACCGCAGGCCGCGCCCGGCGGGCGAGATGCTCGGCGGAGGATGCGCGCCGCCGCCTCGCAGCGTCGTAGGCGGCGTGAAGGTGGCGGGTTTCGATCTCCATGACGGTTCCTTCGTTTGACGCATCGGGTTCCGCAGACTATAGTCGCTCGACATTGCCGGATGCAACCGGACACTGGCGCAACCGGACACTGGCGCAACCGGACACGGCCGAGAAAGAGGGGGGGGGACGACCTGCATGCTGAGTTCAAGGCTGAAAGACGGGCCGGTGGAGATGGTCCAGGGATTGCTGGGCCGGTTGGGCTATAAGATCGCCAAGCTGCCGACGTTTCCCAACGTCGAGGCGCCCGACGAGGCCGTTTACCGCGCCGTGAAGCCCTACACGATGACGTCGGAAGCCCGCGTGTACGCGCTGATCGAATCGGTGCGCTACGTGCTTCGCGAGGGCATACCGGGCGCGATCGTCGAGTGCGGCGTCTGGAAGGGCGGCAGCATGATGGCCGCGCTGAGCACGCTGGGGGGATGCGGGGTGACGAACCGGGACGCCTGGATGTACGACACGTTCGAGGGGATGACGCAGCCGGGCGAGAAGGACGGAGAGGATGAGCGTCGCACCTTCCGCAAGCTGGCGCGCGCCGACGGATCGTCCGACTGGATCCGCGTGGGGCTGGATGAAGTGAGGGAAAACGTGTCCCGCTGCGGGTACCCCATGGATCGCGTGCGGTTCGTCAAGGGGCGCGTCGAGGACACGATCCCCGCCCAGATTCCGGACCGCATTGCCCTGTTGCGGCTCGACACGGACTGGTATGCCTCCACGCTGCACGAGTTGGAGCACCTGTTTCCGCGCCTTCAGGAAGGCGGGATCCTGATCATCGACGACTACGGGGCTTGGGAGGGCGCCCGGCGGGCGGTCGATGAGTACTTTGAGCGCAAGCGGCCGCGCCGCTTCTTTCTGCATCGCATCGACGAGACCGGCCGGCTGCTGATGAAGGCGTGACGGGGCGCGAAAGCGTCACTCCCGCGAGTCGAGTCAGCGCGCCAGGACCAGCAGCGAGTGCACGCCAAACAGGCGGGCGGCAAGCCCGGCGCTGATCCATGACACCATCTGCACCGGCAGGCGCCCCAGGCGGGCTTCGAGCGTGCGGCTGCACGCGAGGCCGCAGGGCGTCAGCGCGTGGTCCAGCACCTCGTAGCCCGCGGCGCGCAATAGGTCGAGCGCCGTCCGGCGGGTGAAGAACTGGATGTGCCCGAAGCGTCGTGTCGAAAGCTTCAGGCGGCCCGGCACGAGGACCTTGTAGAGGCTGAGTTCCAGCGGGATGTGGAACACCTTCAGCGTCGCGCGGCTGCGCAGGGACCGCGCGAAGCCCCGGCAGTCCTCGATGTGCTCCAGCACGTCGATGCACAGGAGCAGGTCGTAGGCGGGCGTCGCTAGCGAAGTGAAATCGCCCAGCACATATTCCAGCCTCGCGTTGGCCTTGGGCCGACAGCGGCGGATGCCCTCGGGTGATATCTCGTAGCCGGCGAAGCGGGTCGTGTCCGGCAGCCGCCTCTGAAGCTCGGCCAGCACTCCGCCGGCGCCGCAGCCGACTTCGCAGACGGTTACCGGCTCGATCCGGTTGCGACGCAGCAGCGCGACGATCTGATCGGCCTTCCACGCGGAGTCCTCCTCGTGGTACCCGGGGTTGCGCGCGGCGTACTCGCCGCCGGTGTAGAGGTCGGTCGGTAGGCTGCCACTCATGCGTCAGGGATCCCACGGGATCATCGGCCGGTAATGGGCCGGCCCCGGCCGCGGCGTCGGATCGGTCCACACGTTGGTCCCGCTGCCCGCCCGGGGAAGGGTTCCGCCGGGTATGATCAGCGCCCACGTCTGGAGGTTGGTGGATAGGTACATCCCGAAGCCGGTGGTGACGCCGCTATCCGTCGTTCCGTACCACTTCACCCGGTTCAGCGCTCCGACCTTCTCGGTGGATAGAAGGGCAAAGACCGAGTTGCTGGACGTGGGAACGGTTCCCGCGACGAACTCGGCCCACGTCGGCGCTCCGTCCTTATCCGGATCCAGATTCTGGGCCACCTCCTGGTTGTTGGTGATGCCATAGCTGGCCAGCCAGGTGTAGGGGATGCCACGCGTGGTGTAGAGCGCGGACGGGTCGCTGAACAGAGCGGTCACCGCGCGGCCGCGGTCCATGGTCAGCGTGAGGGGGTTCTGGTTCGTCTGGGCAGCCGGCACGTCGCCGGTCCACCCGCGGAACGTCATTCCCCCGTCCGCGGTCGCGGTCAGCTGAACGCTGGCACCCAGGTCGTACCAGCCCGTTGCCGGGGCAACCGAGCCGCCGGATCCCGCGGCGGTCGTCAGGCGGTACTGCGTCTTCCAGTTCCATCTTAGTGCGCTATTGGTGTTCACGGTCACCGCCACGCTCGTGCTGGCGCCGGTGGGCGGCACGGTGCCCGTGCCGTTGATCCAGCCCGTGCATACCACCTGCGTGGCGCCCATGACAACGGGCGAGTTGGTGATGCTGCACACCACCGTGGAGCCGTAGGAATACGACGGGGTGCTGGGCACGGCCGGCGAGCCCTTGGCGCCGCCGTACGTGGAGGTGAGGGCCAGCGAGTAGGCCGGCACGTTCGTGCTCGAATGGATGAACACGTCATCCACGCGGCCGAAGCCCTGCATGCCGAAGCCGGAAGTGAAGCCAGCGGGGAAATAGCCATAGTCCGGCCAGTCGTGATCGGGATTGTCTATATCCAGCGCGAAGAACCAACTCCCGCCCGGCGGAGGAGGCGTGAACCCTGTGGGCGATGGGAACCCTTTGGCATGGGTGAGCGGCGTGCCGTTGAGCGAGACCTGGAAGCAGGGCATGTAGGCGTCGGGGCCGAAGGCGAACGACGTGAAATCAACTGTGACGCGGATGCGCACCCACTGGCTGGTGCTCACGGGGGCGTTAGTGAACGCGGTCCACTCCCGGATGATCGGCATATAGCCGGTTCCCGGCGACGACCACGTGTAGTTCCCGTGATTGATCACGATACGGCCGCTCGAGTTGAAGTAGAACGCCCAGTCCAGAATGTTCGTTGTGGCGATGAGCGGCTGGTCGCCAAGGACGGGTTTGACGAGAAACTCGGTATAGGACCTCGCGTGGCCGGCGGTGTTCTGCAGCGGCATCGTCACCTGGGCGTTGAACCCGGCGTCGCGGGTATGAGCGGCTGCGGGAAAGACGGGAGTCGACGAAGGCGTGCCCGTAGTGACCTTGACCGTCAGTCCCAGCGGGTCCGTGCCGTACCAACCGTCCGATCCGACCAGCGCCGCGCCGGCGCTTTTCAGCTCGAACGACTCGCAGGTCGGGAACGTCCGGATGACGTTGGCCTGGGCCGTGCCCACGAGGAGGCCGACGGCGAGAACGCCCAGCC
>CAZJBP010000023.1:0-26265 GCA_964544115.1 uncultured Victivallales bacterium
CCAGCGCGCAGATGGCCGGGTCGCGCTCGGAGCAGTCGCTGAGCTTGCCGGGGAGCGAGGCGCTGTCCAGGGCGCCTTTGCGCCGTGTCAGGTCGCGCGCCTTGCGCGCCGCCGCCCGCGCGCGGGCGGCCAGCAGCCCTTTCTCGATCACGCTGCGCGCCAGCCGGGGGTTCTCTTCAAACACCGTAGCCAGCTTGTCGTTGACCGCTGACTCGACGATGCCCTGCCCCTCGCTGTTTCCCAGCTTGGTCTTGGTCTGGGCCTCGAACTGGGGGTGGGGGACCTTGATACTGATGATGCAGGTCAGCCCTTCGCGGCAGTCCTCGCCCGCCATTGCGTCGGCGTCGGTCTTGATGAGCTTGTTGGCCTTGGCGTAGGCGTTGATTGTCCGCGTCAGGGCCGAGCGGAACCCGCTCAGGTGCGTGCCGCCCTCGATGGTGTTGATGTTGTTGCAGAACGTGTGGATGTTCTCGTTGTAGGCGTCGACGTACTGAAATGCGATTTCCGTCTCGATACCGTCGCGGACGTCGGAGAAGGCGATCACATCGGGATGCAGCGGGGTCTTGTTGATATTGAGGTGCCGGACGAACTCGGCGATGCCGCCCTCGTAGAAAAAGCGCTCCTCCCGGCCGTCCTTCTCGCTGCTGAACATGATCTCCACGCCGCGGTTCAGGAAGGCCAGCTCCCGGAGGCGGGTGGCCAGCACTTCCCACTCGAACTGGGTCGTCGAGAAAATCGTGGCATCGGGAAAGAACGTGACCTTCGTGCCGGTGCTGCTCGAGTGGCCGATCTTGCGCAGCACGGAGACGGGATGGCCTCGCTCGTAGCGCTGGTGGTGGATGGCCCCGTCGCGCCGGACCTCGACCTCCAGCCACTGGCTCAGCGCGTTCACGCAGGAGACGCCGACACCGTGGAGGCCGCCGGAGACCTTGTAGCTGGACTTGTCGAACTTGCCGCCGGCGTGCAGCTTGGTCAGCACAACCTCGACGGCGGGCTTGCCCTCGGTGGCGTGAATGTCAACCGGGATGCCGCGCCCGTTGTCGATGACCGTTACCGAACCGTCGGCGTTCATGGACACGCGGATGCGTGTGCAGTAGCCGGCCAGCGCTTCGTCGATGCTATTGTCTACGACCTCGAAAACGCAGTGATGCAGTCCCCGCGCGACGGTGTCGCCGATGTACATCGCAGGCCGCATCCGTACGGCTTCGATGCCCTCGAGCACCTGGATATTCGTGGCGTCATAACGCGCCCCGGAATCGGATTCAGACATACCTCTACCCCTCTATATCGTATGGCCGTCGAATATAGGTCGCCACGGCTCGTAGAGCAAGAACCGAAGGCTCTATCGCGGAGATAATCCGACGCATTTTCGCTGCCTCATTGTGGTGGACGATGGGCGAGCACTATGCAAGACTCCCGCTGCTGCCGCCACTGGGATGTCGGTGTGCGACCGCGGTATGACGAACCGGCTGACCAGTCTTATCTTCGGCGAGAAACGTGATCCGCACGCGCCCGGAGTCTTTCACAAGTTGTCCCTGATCGCCCTGTTCGCCTGGGTGGGGCTGGGCGCTGACGGCCTGTCCTCCAGTTGCTACGGGCCGTCCGAGGGGTTCCTGGCTCTGGCGGGGCGGGAGTCCTTCAGCCTGCTCGTGGCGGTGGCCAGCATGGTGACGGTGTTCGTCATCAGCGCCGGCTACATGCAGGTCATCGAAATGTTTCCAGCCGGCGGCGGCGGCTACCTGGTGGCCAGCAAATTGCTGTCGCCCAAGGCCGGCATGGTGGCGGGGTGCGCCCTGCTGATCGACTACGTGCTGACCATCACGATCTCGGTGGCCAGCGGCACGGACGCGATCTTCAGCTTCCTGCCGCCGGACTGGGTGCGCTATCGCATGATCGTTGCCGGGGGGGTGACCCTGGGGCTGATCGCGTTGAATCTGCGCGGCGTCAAGGAGTCCGTCCTACCCCTGGTGCCGGTGTTTGCCGCCTTCATCGTGACCCATGTGCTGATGATCGTCTTCGCGGTCGTGACCCGGCGCGGCGAACTGGCCGGCGTGGCGGCGAGCCTCGGCTCCGATCTGCGCGAAGCGCGGGCCGAGGTCGGCGTGCTGGGCATCCTTCTGCTGCTGATGCGTTCGTACAGCATGGGCGCCGGCACCTACACGGGCATTGAAGCCGTGAGCAACGGCGTGCCGATGCTGCGGGAGCCGAAGGTGAAGACGGCGCACACCACGATGCGCTACATGAGTGTGTCCCTCTCGCTGATGGTGGGCGGCCTGATGCTCGCGTACCTGCTCTACGGGGTGGCCGCCGAACCGGGAAAGACCCTGAACGCCGTGGTGTGCGAGCGCGTCGTGGCCGGCTGGCCTGCCAGCCTGGGGCGGATCTTCCTGGCGGTGACGCTGATCAGCGAAGCGACACTGCTGTTCGTGGCGGCCCAGACCGGCTTCCTCGGCGGACCCAGCGTGCTGGCGACGATGGCCAACGACCGCTGGGTGCCGGCGCGCTTTGCGCTGCTCAGCAACCGCCTGGTAATCCGCAACGGCATTCTCCTGATCGGCGCGTCTGCGTTTGTGACGCTGCTGGTCACGCACGGATCGGTCCACTTCCTCGTTGTGCTCTACAGCATCAATGTCTTCATCACCTTCACGCTGTCCCAACTGGGTATGACGCGGCACTGGCTGCGGGCGGCCGTGCCCACGTGGCTTCGGGTTCGCCGTCTGCTGGTCAGCGGAAGCGGGTTCCTGCTCTCCGTCTGCATCCTGGTGTTGCTGGTGGTTCTGAAATTCTTCGCGGGCGGTTGGATCACGCTGGGGCTTACGCTCGCGCTGACCGCCGTGGTGGCCTTCATCCGAAGGGAGTACCAGGCCACCGCCGAGAAACTGGGCCGCCTGGACGATCTGGTCGAAGCGGTGGACCTGTCTCTGCCGGAGACCGGCGCGGCCCCTCGACCGCCGCCCAAAGCCGGCGACCGCACTGCGGTCCTGCTGGTCAACGGTTACGGCGGCGTCGGGCTGCACTCGCTGCTGGCGATCTTCAGGCTGTTCGGCGACCTGTTCCAGCGCTATGTGTTCGTCCAGGTGGGGGTGATTGACGCCGCGGCGTTCAAGGGCGTGGAGGAAATGGACCACCTGCGCAGCGATTGCGACTCGCAGGTGGACCGCTACGTCCAGTTGATGCGCCGCCACGGGTACGAGGCCGAGGGCGTTGTGGTGACGGGGCTGGACGTGGCCGCCCGCGTTTCTGAACTGGCCCCGGAGCTGCGTCAGCGCTACGCGCGTGCCATCTTCTTTGGCGGACAACTGGTGTTTCGCAATGATTCGGTCGTTTCCCGGCTGCTGCACAACTACACCATTTTTGACATCCAACGGTTGCTGTACCAGCAGGGCATTCAGTTTGTTCTGCTGCCGATCCGCGTGTAACGGCTCGTTGGGCCCGGAGGGCCAAGATGAGGCAGATCGTGCGCTCCGTCTCAGCGGCTGTTTTCGTCGGGGCGGCTGCCATGGCGCGTGGCATCGAAACCAACGCCGCGGCGGTCGTGTCGGCCGCGGCGGTGCGTGACTTCGCGGGCTGCCGGATCGAGGTGGCGGGGGTCTACACGCAGGCGGAACTGCGCGTGGCCGACTGGAGTGGCGTGTCGGTGCGGTCCGGGGGCACGCAGATGGCGACGGCGCCGGAGCCCGGTGTGGATCGCAGCCGCGGCGGGGGAGCCTCGTTGCTGACCCCGCTGCAGCCCGGCTTGGGCCCGATTCCGGAGATGCCCGAACGCGAAGCGACGGATCCGGGAGATGCGCGATCGACCGGCCTGTCCGGGTTGGGTGCCGGGCCGTCCCGGGGGGCGGCGGGCGGGGCGTCGCCCGGCCGCTGGGGCTGGCTGGCCGAGAGCGTGCAGCGGGAACGGGATCGGCAGAGGTCCGAGCGGTCCCACCGCTCCGCTTCGGTGTTTTCTCCCGGGGCCGACCCGTTCGACTCATCCTTTCTGTCCCGGGGCGCTTTCGGCGAATCGCCCCTCCTTCAGGGGGATATGCTGACGCCCGCGGCGCCGCTGACGCCGTCGGCGTATCGGAATGACGACGCCAACGACGGGGTTCGGTAAGGGGCCCGTCCCTCCAGGGGCCTACCACACCTTGCGGACGGGGATACCCGCGGCGGCGAGTTCGGCCTTGATCTGCGGGATCGTGTAGTCGCCGGAGTGGATCATCCCGGCCACGATGGCGGCGTCGGCGTGGGCCAGTCGGAAGACATCCACGAGGTGTTGCGGCGTGCCTGCTCCGCCGGAAGCCACGACGGGCACGGGAACGCTGGCGGCGATGAGACCCGTCAGCGTCAGCTCGAAGCCCGCGCGCGTTCCATCGGCATCTACAGAATTGACCACGATCTCCCCGGCGCCCAGGCCCACAGCCCGGCGGGCCCACTCCAGCGCGTCCATGCCCGTGCGCTCACGGAACCCCCGGGTGGTGATCTCGTAGCCGCTTGGGAATCTGGCGCGGTCGGGATGGGCCACCGGGTCCATGCCGAGCACGATGCACTGCGAACCGAAGGCGCGGGCCCCCTCGGCGATGATTCCGGGCCTGGCCACGGCCAGCGAATTCACGGAGACCTTCTCCGCGCCCGCGAGCAGAACGCGGGACATGTCCTCGAGCGACGCGATGCCGCCGCCCACGGCAAAGGGGATGCGGACCGCCTTGGCCACCTCGGTGACCATGCCGATGTCGATCGGGCGACGCTCGGACGATGCGGTAATGTCATAGAAGACCAGCTCGTCGCAACCCTCGGCCGAGTAGCGGGCCGCCATCTCCACCGGGTCGCCCACGTCCACGTTGTTCTGGAAACGGACGCCTTTGGTGACCTTGCGGTTGTGGATGTCCAGGCAGGGGATGATGCGCCGCGTCAGCATGGGGCGTTCAGGCCTTTCCGTTCCAGGTTGCGAAATTGCGCAGCAGGTGCAGGCCGATCCGGCCCGACTTCTCCGGGTGGAACTGCGTGGCGGCCACGTTGCCGCGCGCCACGACCGACGCGAAGACCGCGCCGGCGTACTCGGTATCCCCGGCGCGCCAGACATCGTCGGCCGGGTCGGGATAGTAGCTGTGCACAAAGTAGAACTCGCTGCCGTCCTCAATTCCGGCGAACAGCGGGTGCGCCCGCCGTTGCCGAACGGCGTTCCATCCGATCTGCGGAACCTTGTCGTAGCGGTCCGTCGGGTGGAACAGGCGGACGGCGCCGGGCACGATGCCCAGCCCCTCCACTCCGCCGTCCTCTTCCGAACGGTCAAAGAGAATCTGGGTGCCGACACAGATGCCGAGGAATGGCCGCCCCGATGCGACCACCTCGCGGATCACCCCGGTCAGGCCCAGATCGCCCAGATTCTTCATGGCCGCCCCGGCGGCGCCGACCCCGGGAAAGATGACGCGCTCGGCGGCCTGGATGACGCCCGCGTCCTGGGTGATCCGCCCCTCCACACCGAGGGATTCCAGGGCCAGCCGCACGCTGGTCAGGTTGCCGGCCCGATAGTCGATAATCGCAATCACGCAGCAGGCTCCCCGTACGTTAGCGGATGCGCAGGCTGTCGCCTGAATAGGTGATGCCGAGCGAGGGAATCCGGACCTCGCGGAGGTCCCCCTCCCGGCGGACGGAACCACCCAGCCACGCCGTAAAGCCGGCCTGACGAGCGGTGGCGATACAGCGGTCGGCGTCGCCCGGCGACACGTAGACGGCGAAGCCCACGCCCATGTTGAAAGTCCCGTAGGCCTCGCGGGCGTCGAGCGCCGCCGCCTCGGTGATCGTGTAGAAGACCGCCTGGGGCTCGGGCAGGTGCTCGGCGACGTAGACGAAGGGCTGGTCCAGCCGCATGAGCTTCCGCCACCCGTGGCCGGTCATGTGCACGGCGTAGTGCAGGGGAATCGCGGCATGCTGGCACGCCTCAACAAATCGCACGTAGATCACAGAGGGGTCCAGAAGAGCTTCGCCGTACGGGCGGCCGTCTCCGATGGGGGTCAGGTAGCCTTGGGGCAAGCGCTCGGCCAGCGCGCGGCAGAGGGTCAGGCCGTTGGTCTGCACGCCGGAACTGGCGAGGAAGATCATTGCATCGCCGTCGTGCACATCGCCGCGGATGCGATTGGACTTAAGCGCGATGCGGCCGAAGGCCGATCCGCCCAGGACGACCGTGCCGGGCGTAATCATGCCCTTGAGGGTCTGCGTCTCGCCGCCGCTCCAGGCCGCACCGGAGAGGCGACAGCCCTCGGCAAAGCCGGCAGCCAGATCGGCCGCCCGGCGCGCGTCGGCAAAGTAATCGTTGTCCCCGACGCCGGCATACATGGCGACGGTGACCGGCATCGCGCCGACGCCGCAGAGGTCGTTGACGATCGTGGCCACGTCGTCGATGGCTACGTTCCGGTAGAAGCTCCGGCCCGTCAGTTTGTACATGGCGTCGGCCACGAGCACCTTGGTGCCCAGCGCCTCTTCGACGTGCGCCAGGTAGCCGTTGTCGGTCTCGATGAGGTACGCGGTCTCGCCGCGCACCGCCGCCGGCTCTGAAAAGCCATGACGCGCAAGGTTGTCTGTCGTGGTGGCCGCAGCCTGCTGACACGCCCGCTTAAAGGTGTCCAGCACGTCGTAGTCGACGCCTGCCGCCTTGTAGCTTAGTTTTTTATCCGCCATGTTCCGTCCCGGTGGTTTGAAGAATCGATCGCGTCCGGACCGGGATTCATTACCACACGCCGAACGCTTTGGTCAAACACCCTGCGTCTTACGAAACTCCCAAGGAGCACGTGCGGGGACTCCATGCTGTCCCAATCGGAACTCCGATGCCCGATCTTCGGACTCATGGCTTCCGGTCTTCCGCATGGAGCCCCGCGGGCCCACCCACCCCAATCACCTAAACACCCGCGTATTGTGGGGGTTCCGAGGAGGTGCCGCAAGGGGTGGTGTACGATGGCACGGTGTATGCTTGCGAATGGGTACAAGCCGCATGCTTAAAAAGATGTTGCAAGTGGAAAGCAACATCATAGAGTGTGCGCCCTATTCGGTTGGCACAAGCCTATGGGGGCGGTGGTTGATCGATGCGGATGCGGCCCTGAATCTGTGGTTAGGGGATGGGTCGCAAAGAGAGAGGGACGGATGCAAGAGCAGCAGGTCGAAATTACAGGAGGTGAAGCGTCAATCGACGAGCCCCCGCCTACGGTAACCTGCCGTGGCAGGAGCGAGGAGAAACGAATCGGGAGCGCAGAGCCGGGCGACTGGCTTACGCTCAAACAGTCGCGGGTCTGGCGCGACTGGCGCTGGCAGATGCGGCATCGCGTACGCAGCTTGGCTGACCTTGCGACGGTGCTCCCCGGGTTTAAGCCGACTGCCGGCATGGCTTCCGCCGTGGAGACCTTTCCCATGGCGGTTCCTCCCTACTACGCATCCCTCATGCGCAGTGCGGATCCTTCGGATCCCATCTACCAGATGTGCGTCCCCCAGGTGGACGAGCTGATGAACCCGTCGTTCCTGGAGGATGACCCGCTGGGCGAGGATCACGACATGGCGGTGCCGAACCTGGTGCATCGCTACAAGGATCGGGCACTGCTCGTGTCCACCAGCATCTGTGCATCGTATTGCCGCCACTGCACGCGCAAGCGCGTCGCGGGGCAGGTCGAGACGGTAATCAGCGCATCGAATCTGCGCCGTGCCGTTGAGTACCTTGCAGCGCACCCGGAGATCAAGGACGTTGTGGTGTCGGGAGGCGACCCGTTCACCATGTCGACCTCGGTTCTGGAACGCATCCTGCGGGCGGTCCGATCGGTGTCCAGCGTTGAGATCATCCGGGTGGGCACGCGCACGCCGGTGGTGATGCCCATGCGGATCACCGACGAGCTGGTGCAAATGCTGCGGCGGTACCACCCGCTCTTCGTCAACACGCACTTCAACCACCCGAACGAGGTGACCGATGAGGCCCGTGCCGCCTGCGCGCGGCTGGCCGATGCCGGCATCCCCGTGGGGAACCAGACGGTGCTGTTGCGCGGGATCAACGACAACACGGAGACGCTCAGCACCCTGTTCCGGGAACTTGTGAGGACGCGGGTCAAGCCGTACTACCTCTTCCAGTGCGACCTGGTGAAGGGCGTGGAGCACTTCCGCACGCCGATCCAGACGGGCATTGATATCATGGACGGGCTGCGCGGCCGCCTCAGCGGGCTCGCGATTCCCACGTTCGTGGTCGACGCGCCCCATGGCGGCGGAAAAATCCCGGTGCTGCCGAACTACCTGGTGGCCCGGAGCGGACGGGAAACGGTTCTGCGCAACTTCGAAGGCGTGCTGACCAGCTACCCCGAGCCGCAGCATCTGGCCGAGGCCGATCGCCTCCTGCGCCAGGCGGCGGGCGGCTCGTCGGCAGCCAGCGGCTGATGCAGCGACAGGTCGGTGAATCCGGTTCATTCAGCCCGGGTGCGGCGTGCAAGCCGCATCCGGGCGTATTTTCGGCGGGGAGATCGGAATGAAGATCGGGATGACGTTTGACCTGCGCAGCGCCTACTTGGCGGAGGGGTACACGCAGGAGCAGGCGGCGGAATTTGACGCGGATGTCACGATCGACGGGATCGAAGCCGCGATCCGGGAACTAGGGCACGCACCGGACCGCATCGGGCACGGGCGCTCTCTCTGCCGCCGCCTGGCGGCGGGTGACCGGTGGGATCTGGTGTTCAACGTTGCCGAGGGCGTGAGAGGCCGAAGCCGGGAAGCGCAGGTTCCCGCCTTGCTTGAGATGTTCGGCATTCCGTGCACGTTTTCCGATCCGCTGGTGTGCGCCGTCACGCTGGATAAGGCCGTGACCAAGCGGCTGGTCGCCAGCGGTGGCTTGCGTACGGCCGGCTTCACGCTGGTCCGCAGCAAAGCCGATCTCGCCGCTGTGAAACTGCCGTATCCCCTTTTCGCCAAACCCGTGGCCGAGGGAACCGGAAAGGGCGTGGACGGGCGTTCGCGGGTGGACTCGCCCAAGGCGCTGCGCGAAACCTGTCTCTCTCTGCTGGAGCGCTTCGCGCAGCCGGTGCTTGTGGAGGAATACCTGCCGGGTCGCGAGTTCACCACGGGGATTCTCGGCACGGGAGCCAAGGCCCGTGTGCTGGGCACGATGGAGGTTGTCATCAAGCCCCATGCGGCGACGACGGACTACTCTTACGAGGTGAAGGAAAACAGCGAGGAGCTGGTCGAATACCCGGAGTTGGATCGAGACGCCCTGCGCGACGGGGTCGAGGCCCTGGCTCTGGCGTCGTACCGGCTGCTGGAGTGCAGGGACGCCGGGCGCGTGGATATCCGCATGGACGCCGCCGGCCGCCCGGCCTTCATCGAGATCAATCCGCTGGCCGGCCTTAACCCGGTCCACTCCGACCTCCCCATGATCGCCACCCGCGCAGGCATGAGCTACCGCGACCTGATCGGCGCGATTATCGAGAGCGCCTCTGAACGGGTGGGCTGATCGGCATGGCGACGCTCCCCTCCATCCTCATCCTGCACAACCTTCCCCGTGAATCGGCCGCCGGCGATGCGTGGGCCGAGAGCGATGCCGGCGTGCTGGCCCAGGTCCAGGCCGTTGCCGCGGCGCTTTCCGAGCGCGGCTACCCGCACCGGATCGCGGGCCTGCGGCGGATCGAGGATGTTCCTCAGGTGCTGTCGGCCGGCGAGGAGTCGATCGTATTCAACCTGGTGGAGGATCTGGCCACGGGCGCGGCCGATGCCTACCTTGTTCCGGTCGTGTGCCGCGCGTGGGGCATGGAGAGCACGGGCAACGACGCAGCCTGCCAACTGCTGTGCATGGACAAGTGGCAGGCCAAAGCCGTGCTATCGGCCCACGGCGTGCCCACACCGCCCTCCGTGCTGGCTGGCGTCGGCGAGGGTGGGGGGCCCGATCTGTCCTCGTTCCGCGGCGGCCGTGTTATCGTCAAGCCTGCCGCCACCGATGCGAGTGAAGGCATCGATGCCGGCTGTGTGCGGCCCGCCGACGATCCGGAGCTGCCGGCGGTCATCCGAAGGGTCCGTGATCTGGTCAAGGGCGGCCCGGTGCTGATCGAGGCTTTTGTCGAAGGTCGCGAGCTCAACGTGTCGGTCATCGAGTGCGACGGCGAGCTGTCGGTTCTACCGATCGCGGAAATTGAGTTCCGCGACTTCGGCCCGGATCGTCCGCACATCGTGGACTACGCCGCGAAGTGGAAGACGGACTCGTTCGAATACGCCAACACGGTCCGGAAGGTGCCCGCTGACCTGCCGGCGGCGGTTGCGAAGCGGGTGGGGGACTGGGCCAGCGCCGCCTGGCGCGCGGCAGGCTGCCGCGACTACGCGCGCGTGGATTTTCGACTCGCCGCAGATGGCACGCCCTACGTCCTGGAGCTTAATCCCAACCCGGACATCTCTCCGGACGCCGGTTTTGCCGCTGCGCTGAAGCAGTCGGGCACGGCGTACGCCTCGTTCGTGGAGTCCATGGTTCAGAACGCCCTTCGCCGCTTGCAGGCGCGACGGGGCGCCGCTCGGGCCGCGCTGTCACCGCGCGCTCCGGCAGATGTGGTCGTCCAGTGGACCGGGCGGGCCGAGCGCGACGCTATTCTGGGCCTCGTTCGCGCGACGCAGATGTTCCGAGACAACGAAATAGAGACGGCTCGCGAGGTGCTCGACGACGCCCTGCGGGATGGGCCCGGCGGCCATTACCAGTCGTTCACGGCGCTGAAGGATGGCCGGCCCGCGGGCTGGGTCTGCTGGGGGCCGACTCCCTGCACAGTCGGCACGTATGACATTTACTGGATCGTCGTCGATCCCTCTCTCCAGCGCTCGGGTGTGGGGCTGGCCCTGATGGCGCACGCCGAGGCGCTCATTCGCCAGAGAGGCGGGCGACTGGTGGTGGTGGAGACGTCCGGTCGCCCCGATTACGAGCCGACACGCCGGTTCTACGACCGCTGTGGGTACGCGCTGACCGCACAGGTGGCCGGCTTCTACGCCCCCGGTGACCCCAAGCAGATGCTGACGAAGTCCCTGCCTGCGGCAAGCTGAGGCCGCGGGAGCGAAAAGGCGGGATTGCGGACTTGAAGCGTTGGAAGACCTCCCGCTAAAGTATGAGAGGCGCGGGGACGGTGGCCCCTCCTTGGAACTTAGATTCATGCAGACAGCGGAATCGCCAGACAGCAGCGGGTTGGTGGCAGGCCCTCGCAACTCCCAGCATGGCGATCTCTCTATCCGGTCCCTGACGGGGCGCAAGTATATGAGCATCGGGATCACCCTCATCACGGTGGTGCCCTGTCTGGCCGCATACATCCAGGTGTTCGTCATCCGCCGCTATGGCCCCGTGAGCCTCGCGCAGGATGCTATCGTGTTCGGCCTGGTCGTCACGCTCATGCTGCTCGGTTACACGCTGATCAGCCGATATCCGGTGAATGTGAGGAAGCTGAGGCTGTATCTCGAAGGCATGGTGGACGGCAGGCTGCCGGAGACGGTGTCTCTGCAGAAGGACATGTGCGATATCTCCGCGATCGAGAAGGCGCTGAATATCATTGTTCGCCAGCTGAGCACTCGCGTGATGCGCGCGGAGGACGAACTGAGGCAGCGGGAGGAAGTCGACCGGCTCAAGGATGAGTTCGTCAGCACTGTTTCGCACGAACTGCGCACCCCGCTGGCCATCGTCAAGGAGGGCATCAGCCTTCTCCTCGACGGGGTGCCGGGCGCGATCAGCGAACCGCAGCGGCGGGTGCTCGACATCTCGAAGGGGAATCTGGACCGGCTGACGCGGATTATCAGCGACCTGTTGGACATCTCCAGAATAGAAGCCGGACGGCTGGACCTGAGCTGTTCGCGGGTCGACCTATCGGACCTCGTGCGCCAAGCGCTCACGGCGCTGGAAACCTTGGCCACACCGAGGGGCTTGCGCCTGGAAGTGGATCTGCCGGCGCACCCCACGTTCGTATGGGCCGATGCCGACCGGGTGTTTCAGGTTCTGATGAACCTGGCCGGGAACGCAGTGAAGTTCACCGACACGGGGTTTGTGCGGATTCGCGTCTGGCAGGAAGGCGGCGACATTGTCTGCGGGGTCGAAGACAGCGGCAGGGGGATAGCCGCCGCGGACCTTCCGCGGCTCTTCGAGAAGTTTGTTCAATTCGGGCGCCGCACAGGTGGTGGCGAGAAGGGCACCGGGCTGGGGCTTGTCATCGCGAAGAAGATCGTGGAGTTGCACGGGGGCCGGATGCGGGCCGAGAGCGATTTTGGTAAGGGGTCGCGGTTCACGTTCACGCTGCCCGCCTGCCCGGCAGGCGGCGGAGAGGCGCCGTCGCCGGCGGACAAGGAGGAGGAGAGATGAAGAAGAAGGTCCTCATCATTGACGACGAACCGGACTTCGTGGAGCTGACGCGCATGCGCCTGGAGGCGAACGGTTACGCGGTGCTGGCCGCGTCAAACGGTCGCGAAGGACTCGATGTTGCCAGAAGAGAGTCTCCGAATCTGATCCTGCTCGACGTCATGATGCCAGAGATGGACGGGTTTGAGACGCTCAAAGCGCTACGGTCGGGACCCCCAGGTGGCCCAAACGCGGATTGTGATGCTGACCGCCCGCGGCGAATCGAGAGCGCTGTTTAAGGCGAAGGATCTCGGATCGACCGACTACCTGATCAAGCCGTGTCCCGCCGAGGAGCTGCTCAAGTGGGTGAAGCGCTACGCCTGATTCTCTGCGGCTGAAGGCGGGCTTGGCCGCGGCCGGTAATGCCTGTTGGCGAGCCGCCGCCAGTGAATGGCGTTCCGACTACGCTGGCGGGGGCCCCTTGAAGGATTCTTTCCGCAGGCCATAGCGGCGCATCTTCGTGAAGAGCGAGCGCGGCTCGATGCCGGCGCGCTTGGCAGTCTCAGCGATACGGCCCTGCGTCTCTCGCAGGAGGGCGCCCAGGTAGGCGCGCTCGAACTGTTCGGCGGCGGCCTCGCGTCCCTCGCGCAGCGGTCGCGTCAGCCAGGGGCCCACGTCGGCGGCCAGGGCTGAGGGCTGACCCGCGCCCGCGCCATCTGTCAGCGCCACCTCCGTTGAGCGGATCTCCTCCGGCAGGTCGTCGGGCGTCACCTCCGCCCCTTCGCACAGCAACACAGCGCGCTCCAGCACGTTGATCAGTTCTCGAACGTTTCCCGGCCAACTGTACTCGGTCAAGCGCTGCAGCGCCTCGCGGGTGATGCCGTGGATGCGGCGTCCGACGCGGACCGCCAGTTCGCCGACGAAGGACGCCGCAAGATCGGGGATGTCCTCGCGTCGCTCGCGCAGCGGCGGCACGGTCAGGTTGACGACGCTCAGCCGGTAGTACAGGTCGTGGCGGAATCGGCGCTCGCGAACCTCGTTTTCGATGGACTTGTTTGACGCGGCGATCACGCGCACATCAATGTCGATCGTGGACTCCCCGCCGACCGGCCGGATGGCGTAATCCTGGAGCACCTGCAGCAGTTTGACCTGCAGGTGAAACGGCATCTCGGTGATCTCGTCCAGAAAGACAATGCCGCGGTGCGCCAGTTCAAAGCAGCCGCGCTGGGCCCGCGCCGCTCCGGTGAAGGCCCCCTTTTCGTGTCCGAAGAGCTGGCTTTCAAGGAGGTTCTCGGGAATGGCGCCGCAGTTGACGGAGATGAAGGGACCGTCGGAACGCCGGCTGGCCCCGTGAATGGCTCGTGCGAGGCGCTCCTTCCCGACGCCGGTCTCGCCGTTGATCAGCAGGGGGGCGTCGCTATCCACCACGCGGTAGACCGTCTTCATGAACCGCTGCATCGCCGGGCTGGATGAAATGAAGTCGGCGAGTTCGGCGCGCACCATGGATCGGCGGGCGGTCAGGGTTCGGGTCAGCAGGATGCGCCGGTTGTCGATGAAGTTGTCCAGCGCACGCTCAAGCACTGCATCGGCCACATCCGGGGACAAGACGACATCCGCACCGGCGCCGAGCAGCTCCGCCTCTTCCCTGGCGTCGCTTTCCTCGTCCAGCATCACCACGATGCCCGGCGCGTTTGTTGATTCGGCCAGCCGCGCCAGATTCTGGGACGCGGGGTTCGGGATGCGCGAGCGCGATACCAGCAGCACGTCGGTCGGGTAGTCTTCGACATGCTCCCATCGGGCGTCAGCCCCCGACAAGGCAGTGACCAGAATATCCTCCTCGGATAGAATGGACTGCAATCGGGCCCGCAAGGGCTCGCTGTTGACGGCGAGGAGAAGCCTCAGAAGCATGATCAACCCCGGATCGACGGCCCCGAGGATACCGGAGCCGCGAGGACCGATTAAGCCGGAACTAGCGCCAGTCAGACCCTTATAGCAGGGTCTTAACGGGTGATCAAGCGTCTGCGTAAGAATGATGACGGTAAGTGGTTACGGCTACAGGCGTCCATGCGGTCCAGTTGGCACGCGTCATGCGACTATCCACGCAGCTTACGCAGAGGGAGATGCTGACTTGACGAATAGTGAAGATATGAAGCCCGGAAACGGGACATCATCGGTGCCGCCGGGGACGCCTGTTCCGGCGAAGCCGGAGGGCTCACCCGAGGCGGCTGAAGGCAAGGATAAGCCCGGCAAGACCCGCCCGCGCCGAAAGCGAAACTGGGCGCCGTTCGACGGACAGTCGGGTGCTGAGAGTCCGTATTTACGCAAAGGATGACACGCAGCCAATGCAGGATCCCGCAGCCGTAGGGAACGCCCCTGAATCCGCAACTGCACCACAGGAGGTCGAGTCGCTCCGTGATCGGTTGTTCGGAGTTGCCCTCTTCTTCTCCGGCTTGGAGATTCTCTTTGAGGGGCAGCCGCAGATGCTGGACACGTACCGTCGGCAGTGCCGCAACCTGATACAGCGCGGTTACGCAGCTCTGGATCAGGCGGACCACAGCGCGGGTTCCGGGCCCGCAGCTGTTCCTGACCTCGCGGGCGGTGGCGTGGAGGCGCCTGAGATCCGGCAGTTGCTCGGCAGGGCCGACGTGCTGGTGGCTGCCTACGCCGCTGTTTTTCCAGGCCGCAACCGGTCGGAGGCGTTGTCGCGCGAGGAAACGCTGGCGCTTATGGAAGCGGCAGCGCTGAGAGCCCCTCCGTCCGCCGGTTAAGCTTCAGCGGCCGCTCCCCGCCGTACCCGCTTTACGGATCCTTCCACCGCGAGGTAGCCCGGCCGGGGCGGGTCATCACCCGCCCCCGTTTCATTCTTCATCGCGTCCGGAATAGCTCGACGGGCGCGAGGATGTTGATGGAACGCTTGAGCAGAGCTTCGATGGCGGCCGCCGGATCGCTGAATCGGAGGATGATGATCGCGTGGTTGCCGCGCTTCTCCGAGAACGCATACATATAGTCGATGTTCAACCGTTCGGTTTCGGCGGCGTGGAGCAGTTGCTCCATGGCCCCGGGCACGTCCGGAACCTCGACGGCGACGACATCGGCGATGTTCACGACGCAGCCCGCCGCTTCCAGGGCCTTTGCCGCCGCATCCCACTCGCGCACGATGAGTCGCAGGATGCCGTACTGGCGCGTGTCGGCCAGGGACAGCGTGAGGATGTTGATGCCCATGCTCGCCAGGACGCTGCAGGGATGGCTCAGTCGGCCCGGCTGGTTCTCCAGAAAGACGGAGAGCTGTTTGATGGTCATGGTGCCGCAACCTCCTGTCGCCTGTCGATGACCCGCCGGGCCTTCCCCATGCTGCGGGCGATCGTCTGAGGCTCCACCAGCTTCACATCCACGCGCAAGCCCACGGTGCTCTCGATGGCGGCCACCAGCCGCTCGTGCAGGAGTTCCAGATCGCAGATGCGGTCGCGGAACACCTGCTCGGTCATCTCCACCTGGACCTCCGCCTGGTCAAGTCCTCCCAGCCGCGACAGGACGATCTGGTAGTGCGGGACCACGTGCTCGACCTTCAGAAGGGCTGTCTCGATCTGCGACGGATAGAGGTTCACGCCGCGCACAATGATCATGTCATCGCTCCTGTGCCCGATGCGCCGGATGCGACGGAGGGTTCTGCCGCAAGGGCACGGCTCGGGGATGATGGCGGTGATGTCGTGCGTCCGGTAGCGGATCATGGGGATCGCCTGCTTGCTCAGCGTGGTGAGGACCAGTTCGCCTTCCTGCCCATCGGGCAGCGGACGCCCGGTGTCGGGGTCGACAATCTCCATCAGGAAATGGTCCTCGAACACATGCAGCCCGCTCTGGGCCTCGCATTCCGCGGCGACCCCGGGACCGATGATTTCCGACAGGCCGTAGATGTCATGCGCGCGGATGCCCGAGCGGCTCTGGATATACTGCCGGACGCCCTCCGTCCATGGCTCGGCGCCGAAGAGGCCGACGCGCAGCTTCATCCGTTCGAACGACAGCCCCGCGGCCTCCACGGCTTCCATGAGGTGCACGAAGTAACTCGGAGTGCAGCAGATGCCCGTGACGCCGAAATCCTGCATCACCATGATCTGCCGCTCCGTGTTGCCGCCGCTGATGGGGATCACCGTGGCCCCCAGCGCCTCGACGCCGTAGTGGGCGCCCAGGCCTCCGGTGAAGAGCCCGTAGCCATAGGCGTTCTGGATCACGTCGCCGCGGCGCAGCCCGGCCGCCGCGAGAGTGCGGACCATGACCTCCGACCACACCCGGATATCGCTGCGGGTGTAGCCCACGACGATGGGTTTGCCTGTCGTGCCGCTGGACGCGTGCAGGCGGACCACCTGCTTCAGCGGTCGCGCGAACAAGCCGAAGGGGTACGTGTCGCGCAGGTCGGTCTTCTGCATGAAGGGCAGAAGTTGGATGTCGGACAGGCTCCGGATGGCGGCTGGCTCAACCCCCGCCGACCGCATGCGGTCGCGCACCAGGGGAACCTGCCGGCACGCCAGATCCACGACCGCGCGCAGTCGGTTCAACTGGAGTGCGCGCAGGGCTTCCGTCTCCAGATAATCCGACCGGCAGACGGCGGGTGGCCTGGGTTTGCGCTCAGCCATGGCGGCGGTGCTCCTGGCCAGTATGAGCGCCGGCATCGAAGGCATCGAGGTTGATGGCCGCAACGCGTTGCGGCAGGCGCTCCCGTATCGCTTCTTGCCATGCATCCCGCGGCACGTCCAGGTAGACGCTCAGCCAGCCCAGCATGGCGATGTTCACGGCACGCGGATTGGCGACACTCGTCACGTCGAAGTCGGCTACGGAGAGGACGACCGTCGACGGGTGAAGGTCGCGCTCATAGAGCGGGCGCTGGTCGGGCTCCAGCAGGACGAGGTAATCCATCTCGCCGCGGGGAATCATCGGGCTGAGAACCTGCGTCCCGAACCGCACTTCGCTGGACACCGAGCCGCCACGCTGGCTCATGCCATGGACCTCGGCCTTCTTGACGCGGTAGCCGTGGCGAAGAAGAGCGTCTCCCAGCACGCCGGCGGCCGTCAGCACGCCCATGCCGCCCAGGCCGGCCACGCGGATATTGGTGGATCGCTCCATCACGGGCCTCCCTTGGTCGCCGCTGGTTCCGTCGCGGCACGGGAATCGCGACGCTTGCCGGCGGCGAGCAGGCAGGGCTGTCGGACCACGAACACGGAGAGCGTGTCCGAGCGCAACGCCTCGACGATGGCCTCGCGCAGCGCCTGGGCCTCGCGGGCTGGATCAAAGACGCGGACTTGCGGCACGCCCATGGCGGCGACCACATCCTCGAATACCAGCCGGTTGGCCGGCGAGTGGTCCATCCGCCGGCCCGTTCCGGGATGCTCCTGCATACCGGTCATCGCGGTGGTTTCATTGTCGAGGATGATCACGAGGTGGCCCGTGGGCGGCACGTTGTAGACCATCTCCGCGATGCCTGTAAGACCGCTGTGAACGAAGGTGCTGTCGCCGATGACGCTGACGACGCGACGCGCCTCGTTGGGCGGCAGCACGTGGCGCAGCCCAAGCCCGGTGCCGATGCTGGCGCCCATGCAGATCTGGATATCCATGGATGCCAGCGGGGGCAGGGCGGCGAGCGTGTAGCAGCCGATGTCGCCCGCGACAATGCAATCGAGATCCTTCAGGATCCCAAACACGGTACGATGAGGACAGCTCTTGCACAGCTGAGGCGGCGTGCCCCGGACCGTGAGCGGCGCTTCGTCGCCCTCCCCGGAAACAATCCTGCGGATGCGGCCTACGTCGAGCTCGCCGAAACGGAACGCCGGCGGCGTCGGTTCGACGGCGATGCCAGCCGCGCGCAGCTGCTCGAAGAGGACGGGATCGTTCTCCTCGATGACCAGGCAGCGCCGGACCGAGGCTGCAAAGGCGCGCAGTGATTCCAGCGGCAGCGGGTGGGTCATGCCGAGTTTGAACAGGCTGGCATCGGGGGCGGCTTCGGCTGCGTGCAGCGCGGCGACGCCGGAGACGATGATGCCCAGTGCCGGGCTGCGCCGCGTCACCGCATGGGGCCCTTGCGCCTCGCTCCACGCGGACAGAAGAGCAAGCTTCTCGCGCAGTCGCCTGTGGGCAGGTCTTGCGTGGGCCGGCACCATGACGCGTTCGGTGATTCGCCGCTCGAACGTTCCGACAGGCGGCTGCAGCGTGTCCCCGCGGACGTGGACCTCGCTATGGGAGTGGCTCACGCGGGTGGTCATGCGCAGGATCACCGGCAGGCCGTGGCGCTGCGAGAGGACGAATGCGAGGCGGGTGAAATCATAGGCCTCCTGGGAGTCCGCCGGCTCGAGGACGGGCGTTCCGGATGCCCAGGCATGACGCCGCGAGTCCTGCTCGTTCTGGCTGGAGGCCATGCCGGGATCATCGGCAACAGCCCACACGTAGGCACCCTGTACGCCGCTATAGGTGGCGGTGTAGAGCACGTCCGAGGCGACGTTGAGGCCGACGTGCTTCATCGTCACCAGCGCCCGTCCGCCCGCAAAGGCGACGCCCAGCGCCACTTCCGCGGCGACCTTCTCGTTCGGCGACCAAGCCGCAGCGCCGCCCAGCAGCGAAAAGGTTTCGAGAATCTCGGTGGACGGCGTTCCCGGGTACCCGGTTCCGCGGTTGGCTCCGGCGTGCAGGGCACCCCACGCCACGGCGTCGTTTCCGCTCAAGAAGCGAGGCTCGCCTGCCGCAGTCACGGTTGATGGTTGTGTCGGTGTCATATTCGGAGGAATACATCCTCGCTCCCAGCGATAGGCGACCTACCTGTTAAGAAGTTAACAGATAAAAACGGAGCATGGGAAGCCGAAAGCGACGCCTGAAGCCGCTACGATGCCAGGTCGGTCGAGATCTCGATAGAGGAGAGGGTCAGCTCGCGTCCGGCGGTCACGTCGACGTTCTGCGAGCCACAGTGCTCGCACACTATGAATGGGAACGGCGGCTCGCAATCGCGTCCGCAGTCGCCGCAGTGAGCCGCCGCCGGGATCAATTCGATGAGCAGCTCGGCGCCCGCGCAGGCGGTCTGTTCGGCGGCTACGGGAAACGCCATATCCAGCGCGTCGCCGTCCACGCCGGACAGGGCACCGACCTTGACCGTCACGCGCAGAGCCCGTCCGCCTCCTGCGCGCGACAGCGCCTCGTCCACCTGCTCCACCAGCGCCTGCGCAATGGAGAGCTCGTGCATTCAGCAGATCCTCGGCAGCAGCTCGCCGCGCGGCACATCGACCAGCCGCCGGCCGCCGGTGAGCGTGTCCAAAATGACGCGCCCGGCATCGTCGGAGATCTCGCCGATGCGGGCGGCTCCTGATCCCTCCGGCATCGCGCGCCATGCCTTGAGGATGGCCGCCTCCGCCTCCGGCGCGCAGACCAGCACCATGCGCCCCTCCGAAGCCACATGCAGGGGATCGAGCCCCAGCAGTTCCGAGACGGCTCTCGCGCCGGCGGAGACCGGAAGGGCCTGCTCGTCGAGGCGGATGCCCAAATGGCGCTCGTCGACCAGTTCGTTCAGGACCGTGGCCAGCCCCCCGCGCGTAGGATCACGCATGAAACGCACGGCACTGGCCATCGGTGCGCAGGCCTGCACCAGGCGATGCACAGGCGCCGTGTCGCTGCGGGGCCCGTTGCGGAGCGCGATGTTCGCGCGGGCGGCCAGGACGGCAAACCCGTGGTCGGCCACGGGCCCGCTGACGAGCAGGGAATCCCCACGGCGCAGGCGGTCGGCTCCAAGCGAAAAGCCAGGCATGCGCAGGCCGATGCCGGCCGTATTCGCGTACAGGCCGTCGCACAGCCCCCGGGGAATCACCTTCGTGTCGCCGGTGACGACGGTGACGCCGCACTCGTTGGCGGAGCTTCTCACGGCGTCCAGGATGCGACGGAATACATCCATCGGCAGCCCCTCTTCGAGAATAAGCCCGAGGGAGAGCCACATCGGCTTGCCGCCGGATACCGCCAGATCGTTGACTGTGCCATGCACCGCCAGGTGCCCGATGTTCCCGCCGGGGAACTCGAGCGGCTGGACAACGTAGCTGTCGGTTGTGAACACAATGCCCCCCGGGGGCACGTCCAGCGTGGCGGCGTCCGGGAGCCCCTGGAGGCTCTCACCAAACCGTGAGACCACCTCCTCGCGGATCAGGTCGCGCGTCAGTCGCCCGCCGCCCCCGTGGGCCAGTTCGATCCTCGGAATGTTCATGGCGCCCCATTCCCCGCTGTCGGAGCCGACAGCCGCGAGTACTTGTAGTAGGCCGCACAGGTGCCCTCCGAGCTCACCATGCAGGGCCCCAGCGCGTTGTCGGGCGTGCACGCAAGGCCGAACATAGGGCACGCTGGAGGCTTGCTCTTGCCCTTGATCACATCCCCGCAACGGCACTCTGGATTCGTCCGGCCGCGTCCGACGCGCACTCCTAGCTTTCTCTCAGCGTCAAACATCGCGAACTCGGAGCGCAGCGTCATGCCGCTGTCGGGGATCACGCCCACGCCGTGCCAGTCGGCCTGCGCAGGCTCGAGATACCGCGCCATCAGCGCCTGGGCCCGACGGTTGCCGCCGGCGCGCACCACGCGGGAATACTGGTTGACCACGCGGGCCTCGCCCGCAACGAGCTGCCGGATGATCTCCTCCAGCCCCAGCAGAATGTCGAGCGGCTCGAAACCGGCGATGACGCAGGGGATGCCGCCCGGTCCCGCGAAGGGCTCGTAGGGTTCGGGGCCGATGATGGCGCTGACATGCGCCGGGCACAGAAACGCATCGATCCGCAGATCCGGGTCCGCCCTCAAAGCAGCGAGGGCGGGCGGGACACGCTTGAAGGCGGTGAGCAGAGAAACGTTGGACACGTGTTCGCGCAGGGCGCGCTCAACGATGCTGACAACGGGGCCCATGGTGGTTTCGAACCCGACGGCCAGAAAGACCACTTCACGGCGGGGGTGCTGCGCGGCCAGCGACACCGCTGACGAAGGGGTGTAGCACACGTCGATCGTGGCGCCTGCGGCCCGCGCCGCCGAGAGCGTGGTGTCCGACCCCGGCACATTCAACATGTCGCCGAAGGTGGCGATGATGACGCCGCGGCTGGCCAACTCGACGGCCGCGTCTATGTAGCCGGGGGGCGTGACACAGACCGGGCAGCCGGGTCCGCTGACCATGTCCACTTCCGGAGGGAGGATATCGCGGATGCCGTGGCGCGCAATGGCCATGGTGTGACTGCCGCACACCTCCATGGCTTGAACCCGCCGCCCCCCCAGTCCTCGGGCGAGGTCGCGAAGGCTCCGCACAAGCGCGCGTGCCGGAGCCGGGGCCCGGAAGCCGTCAATGTACTTCATGTGGCGCGGCTCCTGGCCAACGCGTCAAAGAGGTCCAGGCGCGCATCCGCCTCGTCGCGATCCAGGCGCTCGATGGCATACCCCGCGTGGACGATGATGTAGTCGCCAACCGCGGGGGCGTCCAGGAGCGAGACATCGACGTCGAAGCGCGCGCCGTCCAGTTCGGCGACGGCGGAGCCGTCTCCGCTGAGCACCGTCAGCAGCATGGGGACCGCTAGGCACATGAGTCCGACCTCCCCGCAACGATCGCCTGACCGAACGCCACGCACCCGTCGTTGGGCGGCGTCCGCTCGTGCAGCAGAACCTGAATGCCGGCAGCCTGGAGGGCCGGCACCAGCCGTTCGATGAGGACCCGGTTCATCATCACGCCTCCGCTGAGGGCCACTCTGCGGTGTGCCGATCGGGCCATACCGTACTGTATCACCGCTTCGGCGGCGCGGGCAACCGCGTGGTGACAGGCCATCGCCCATGCCGGCCGTGAGCCGGGGTCCGGGACCTCTTCCGCCAGCCGGGCGAAGCTCGGAGCCCAGTTGATGCGGAGCATGCCACCGGCCTCGGCGGTGGTGAACGGCAGCGTCGGCAGTTTCCCGATGGCGCCCCGCCAGCGCCGGGCTGCGCTCTCCAGCCGGATGGCGGCCTGGGCCTCATAGGTGATCGGGCCCGTATGGAGTTCGAGAGCCGCAGCGAAGGCGTCGAAAAGCCGGCCCGCGGCGTGGGATCCGGGAGCGTTGACACGATGAACGACCTGGCTGCGCCACGCCTCCCAGTGCTCGTGCGACAGGTTCATCCGCCGCAGGCAACTCCCGTCGGGCTGGATCCCGGCCGCCACCCACCGCCCGACCAGTTGCCGGATGGGTTCGCGGACCGCAGCGTCCCCGCCGGGCAGGGGAGCCGCCTCAAAGGTGGCCAGGCGAACGTAACCGCCCGGGCTCACGTCCAGAAGTTCGGCGCCCCAGACGGTACCGTCGTCGCCCATTCCTGTGCCGTCCATGACGAGCGCGAGCCCCTCGTCGAACCCGTGTTCTTCCAGACAGGCCACGGCATGGGCGTGGTGATGCTGCACCGCAACCGCGGGTATTCCCATCTCGCCGGCCAGGCGGCGTCCCGCGAGGGTGGCGTGCATGTCGGGGTGGAGGTCAACGGCAACCGTCTCGGGAACGCGCCGCAGGAAGGCGGGAAGGCAACGCAGGATCTGGGCAAACCCATCGTTTGCCTCGGGTGTCCCAAGGTCCCCGACGTGAGGCGAGAGCACGACATGGGATGAGTACCCCAGCGCGACCGTGTTCTTCAATTCCGCGCCCATCGCCAGGGCCACGCGCTGCAGCGGCCGGCCCAGGCGGATGGGGTGGGGGGCATAGCCGCGCGCCCGTCGCCAGACCTGTGGGCGCCCGAGCGGAAGGGCGAAGAGGGAGTCGTCATTGCGAAGGTTGATCTCGCGGTCGTGGAGCAAGAAAGCGTCGGCGATGTCGCCGAGGCGTTCGCGGGCCTCGGCGTTGCCAATGCAGATGGGTTCGCCGCGGCGATTGCCGCTGGTCATAACCAGCAGATCGAAGCGGGGGATGGGGTCGCCGCGAAGCGGCTCCATCAGCAGGAGGTGGAGGGGCGACGTCGGGAGCATGACGCCCAGCGTTTCGGCGTCGGGCGTCAGCAGGTCGAGCGGGAGGCCGCCCTCCGGGCCGTCGTGCAGGTCGAGGATCACAATGGGGCGTTCGTCCGATGCCAGTAGCTGTTCCGCGCCCGGCGGCATCCGGCAGAGGAGGGAAAGGACGTCCGGATTTCGGGCCATGACGGCGAACGGTTTGTGCGGCCGGCGCTTGCGGGCGCGGAGTCGCGTCAGGGTGGCGCGGTTGAATGCGTCGGCCGCCAGCAGGAAGCCGCCAACGCCGCGCACGGCCACGATGGCGCCGTCGGCCAGCAGTGCGCGGCAGGCGCGAAGCGGGTCTCCGGCGATGGGGGTGCCATCGCACCGTTCGAGCTGCAGCCTCGGGCCGCAGGCCGGGCAGGCTGTGGTCTGGGCGTGGAAGCGGCGATCCCGTGGATCTTCGTATTCCGAGCGGCACGGCGGACACATGGGGAACGCCGACAGCGTGGTGCGCTCGCGGTCGAAGGGCATCTCATGCACGACCGTGTAGCGGGGGCCGCACAGGGAGCAGGTGGTAAAAGCGTAGCCATAGCGGCGGTCCGTTGGGTCCAACGCCTCGCGCGCGCACTCGGAACACATGCCGATGTCCGACGGGATCGTCACTTCCACGGCATCGTCACCCGCGCTGGGTCGGATCTCGAAGGGCAGGACCGGTTCGTGGCCTATCGGCTCTGCCGGACCGAGCGGATCGAGCGAAGCGATGAGCGCGGGCGGCGGCACAGCGTGAAGGAGATCGCGCGCGAAGCGCTGCACGGTTTCGGCCGGGCCCTCGAGGACCAGTCGCACCGTTCCGGCTCGGTTCTGGACCCATCCGCCGAGATTCGCCTCGCGGGCAAGCCGGAAGACCGCCGGGCGGAAGCCGACGCCCTGAACGGTGCCGCGAACGTCGAACGCGGCACGGATCTGGTTTGGCCCGGTGGTGTTCATTACGGATCGATAGGGTGCTCTCCGGCGTGTTCAGCGTCAAGCCGCGTGCCGGAGCCCTGCCGCGTGATCCGGTGGTCGGTGGGTGAGGCTAAGGCTTCGCTTTCAGCCTGCGATCGAGCGTGGCCAGCAGGACCTCGGGGTTGATGGGCTTCTGAAAGACGCCGGCAAGCCCCAGTCGCGTGTAGTCGGTGCTGATGTTGAGGTTGTCGCCGACGGAGCTGAGGAGGTAGATCGGCGTCGCATCGCCGGCGGCCTTGATGTCCTTGACGAAGTTCACGCCCGAGTCCACTTCCTCCATCATCAGGTCGACGATGATGAGGTCCGGCTTGAGCTCGCGGCTGCGGCGCACCCCGTCTTCGGCGCTGCCGGCGCGTTCAAAGACATAGCCGCGGCTCTCGATGATGATCTGCAGGGAGTCCAGAAAATCCGCGTCGTCGTCGATGCACAGGATCACAGGCTTCGTGGTGTTCATCGTATGCCCTCGCTTCGCTTGTCAACGTCTCGCCGCACCCTCAGCCGCCGATGGCGTCAGCGGCGTCCTCATAAAGTCCCTTCTCGATCACGCCCTCCAGAAACGTTTCGGCCGCCTCGAGATTGGCCTGCGCCTCCTGCGAGAGGCGCTCGCCGAACTCGTTGAAGGCGCGGCCGCGGATGCCCAGTGCATAAGCCCGGGCCTTCGACCCGAACATGTCCCGCGCCAGCGCCATCACCGCCGCCGGCTCCAGGCTGTGGCTGCTGAACTCGATCCCGCCATCCGCGGGTTCGATCCGACGGAACGAGAACGGCTCACGTCCCGCCACCGCAGCATCCGCGAAGATGACGACGTCATACTCCGCCACCGCGGCCGCGTCCTCCACGAGCAACTGGTAATCGGCGTCCACCGTGACTCCAATCCGCCTCTTCTGTTCAAACCGCGCGGCCAGGGCAGGTCCCAGCCCGTCGTCGAGCCGGCCCGGGTTCCCGTAGCCGATCAGCAGCACCTTGCACCCGGTCAATCTGGCAGCCCTTTCACCTTGCGGTCCACCGTGCGCCCCTCGGCGTCCAGCACTTCGACCACCAGCGGCATCTGCCCCATGGCGTGCGTCGCACAGGAGAGGCACGGGTCGTAGGCGCGGATGGCCACCTCCACGCGATTCAGAAGCCCCTCGGTGATCTTCGCCCCCGAGAGGTATTTCCGGGCGACCCCTTCCACCGCCAGATTCATGGGCGTGTTGTTGTGCGTCGTGGAGACGATCAGATTGCACATCGTCACCTGGTCGTTCTCGTCGACCTTGTAATGATGGAACAGCGTTCCGCGCGGGGCCTCGATCAGGCCCACGGCCTCAGGCCGCCGCGTGCCCTTGACCACCAGGTCCGTGCCCTGCAGGTCCGGGTCGTGCAGGAGGTCGCGGATCTTCTCGATCGAGTGCAGCGTTTCGATCATGCGCGTCCAGTGGTAGGCCATCGTGACGTTGCATGGGGCGCTGCCGACCGCCGCAAAGAACTCCTTGCGGGCCTTCTCCGCCTCGGGCGTGTCGATAAACGCGCAGGTGTTCAGGCGAGCCAGCGGCCCCACGCGGTACCAGCCGGTCTCCGGCCCCAGTGATCGGATGAACGGGAACTTCATGTACGACCAGGGCCTGACCTCCTCGGCGATGTACTGCACGTAGTTCTGGTAGTTCACCTGGTCGAAGATGGCGCCGCCGGCGCGATCGATGGCGCGCAGGTTTCCGTGGTACAGGTCCAGGGCGCCATCGGCGCGCACGAGCGAGAGGTGGTTCGAGTCAAACGAGCCGAAATCGGCCAGTTCGCCGATGTGTTCGACGGTATAATCGGCGGCGATCTTCAGCGCCGACCGCGCCCACGCCATCATCTGGTCCAGGTCTTTCAGGAACCCGTCGCGTTCGGCGATGGACAGGTTCTTGTTGACGCCGCCCGGCACCGCGCCGGTGCCATGGATCTTCTTGCCCGCCGTGGCCTTGATCAACTCCTGCCCGTACTTGCGCATCATCACGCCCTGCACGGCCAGCGCCGGATGCTTGCGCGCCACGCCCACGACGTTGCGGATCATCGGGTCGGCGTCGAAGCCGAA
>CAZJBP010000024.1:0-452 GCA_964544115.1 uncultured Victivallales bacterium
GACACGCTGCGGCAGGACGTGCTGCTCTTCATCGACAACATCTTCCGCTTCGTCCAGGCCGGGTCGGAGGTGTCCGCCCTGCTGCGCCGCCTGCCGTCGGCCGTCGGCTACCAGCCCACGCTGGCCACCGAGATGGGCAACCTGCAGGAGCGCATCACCTCGACCCGGAGCGGGGCGATCACCTCCGTACAGGCCGTCTACGTGCCGGCCGACGACATCACCGATCCCGCCCCCGCCACGACCTTCGCGCACCTGGACTCATCCATCGTGCTGGACCGCAAGATCGTCGAGATGGGCATCTACCCGGCCATCTCGCCGCTGGTGTCGACCTCGCGCATCCTGTCGCCCGACGTCGTCGGCGAGCAGCACTACCGCGTGGCGGAGGAGGTCAAGCGGATCCTCCAGCGCTATTCGGAGCTGCAGGACATCATCGCCATTCTGGGCATCGACGA
>CAZJBP010000024.1:462-14467 GCA_964544115.1 uncultured Victivallales bacterium
CGCCCCACGACCGCGAGATCGTGGGCCGCGCCCGGCGCATCCAGCGCTTCCTCTCGCAGCCCAACTTTGTGGCCGAGCAGTTCACCGGCATTCCCGGCGAGTATGTGCCCGTGGGCGACACGGTGCGCGGGTTCGAGGACATCGCCGCGGGGCGCTGCGACGGGATCCCTGAACAGGCGTTCCTGATGGCCGGAAACCTCGATGGGGTCCGCAAGCGGGCCGCCGAGATGGCCCGCCAGGGGGGCGGCAAGGCATGAGCGGCTTCCGGCTCACGGTGGTCACGCCCAACAGCCTCACGACGGTGGAGGACGTCGAACTGCTGGACGTGCCCGCCGTGGACGGCCGGATGACGGTCCTGCCGGGGCACCAGCCCACCGTGTGCGCGCTGAGCCGCGGCACGCTCCGGCTGCACCATGCGGCCAGGGCCAACGACCGCCGCATGATCGGTCCGGGCGTCATGACCGTCTCCCGCAGCGGCGTCACCCTGATCACCCGCGACGTCACCGACAGCCTCGCCGCCGACGTCGAGCGGGTGTGACCCGGAGCGGACACCTTTTTGCCGGATGCCTTTTCGCTTGCACAACCCGCTTGTATTGTGTGAAATGCAAATATCTGGCGAGAGGAACAGGGCACGGTCCGGCGTGCCCGCGGAAATGGTTTCCGCGATGGGGCCGGACGCGCAGTTCGGGATGATCGGCATGGGGCGCGGTCACCAGGGCTGCAGAATTCACCAGACGACAGGAGGCGCCATGACCAAGCGGGATCTCGTCGTACGCATTTCGAAAGAAACCGGCATTGTCCAGGAGGACGTCTACACCGTCATCCAGAGGACGCTGGACTACATCACGGAGAGCCTCGTCCAAGGCGAGAACGTGGAGTTCAGAAACTTCGGCGTGTTCGAGGTGCGCCGACGCAACGCGCGCATCGGCCGCAACCCCAACAAGCCCGAGAACGTGGTTGAAATTCCGGCCTGCCGGGTCGTGAAGTTCAAGCCCGGCAAGGAAATGAAGGCCGTCGTCGAAAAGAGCTGAGCGCGCGTTGTTCGACGGCCGGCGTCCCGCCGCCCTGTTCGCACCGCCCGGCAACGGGAGTGGATCCATGTCCGCTGAGAACGGTCTCTTTGTGTCCCCGCGCGGTATGCGCGATTTCTATCCCGAGGACATGGAGCGCCGTTCGCGCATCTTTGGCGCCTGGCGGCAGGCGGCCCTGCGCTCAGGCTTTTGCGAGTACGACGCCTGCGTGGTGGAATCGCTCGACCTGCTGAAGCGCAAGTCCGGCGAGGAAATCACCGACCAGATCTACTTCTTCAAGGACAAGAGCGGCCGCGACCTGGCGCTGCGGCCGGAAATGACCCCCACCCTGGCGCGCATGATCGCCGCTCGGGAGGGCTCTCTCGTGTTCCCCCTCCGGTGGTTCACCGTGGCCCAGTGCTTCCGCTACGAGCGCATGACGCGCGGGCGCAAGCGCGAGCACTACCAGTGGAACCTGGACATCGTCGGGGCCGAATCCGTGGCCGCCGAGGCCGAGATCATCGCCACGGCCGCCGACGCCCTCGCGCGCCTCGGGCTGACGGCCCAGCACTACCGCGTGCGCTACAGCAACCGGGCGCTGCTCGCCGACCTGCTGCGGGCGCTGGGCATCGAGCCGGCCCACCACGCCGCCGCGTTCCTCGCCCTGGACAAGCGCGGGAAGATCCCCGACGCCGAGATCGAAGCCCTGCTGGCCGCCGAGGGTGTGGATGCGGACTCGGCGCGCAAGGTGTTCGAGCTGATGGCCGTGACGTCCCTCGAAGAGGCCGCCGCGCGGGTCTCGCCCGAGGCGCCCTCCGTGCGTGCGGTGCGTGAGTTCCAGTCCTACGCCGAGGCCTACGGGATCGCCGACCTGATCGAACTGGACCTCTCGGTCGTGCGAGGGCTGACGTACTACACGGGCATCGTGTTCGAGGCGTTCGACGTGGACCGCAAATTCCGCGCCATTTTCGGAGGCGGGCGCTATGACCACCTCCTGTCCGACCTGGGCGGATCGCCGCGTACGGCCGTCGGCATGGGGTTTGGCGACGTGGTCGTGGCGGAGGTAATGGCCGAACTCGGCGTCGATCGGCCCGCGCCGCTGTCGGCCGAGGTGCGCGTCGGCTTCATGCAGCCCGAGCAGCAGGCGGCGGCGATCCGCGCGGCCATGGTCCTGCGCCGGCAGGGCCGCAGCGTGGACCTGGCCTTGCGCGCCGAAAAGGCCAAGCACTTCTTCTCGCTGGCCGACAAGGCCGGCAACCGGTACGGCGTCTACATCGGGCCCGACGATCTGACCGCCGGCACCTTCAAGATCAAGGACCTCTCCACGCGGGAGCAGCAGGATCTCCCGCTGGGCCTCTGACGCGCGGCCCGGCCCGCGGGGCTACAGCTCGTCCGTGTTCAGCAGGCTCTTCTCCATGTCGTCGGCTGTCTGTGCGACCGCACTGACGATCGCCCTCAGCACGTCGCCGCTGCAGTCCGCCGGCGCGTTGACCTTGAACACCGCGCAGAAGGAGCCGTCCTCCTGCTGCAGCAACTGCCACGCGCCGATCTTCTTCAGGCCGTTGTCGCGCAGGAGCGCGTTGGCAATCCCGGCGCCGGGTTCCTGGGCGCCCTTCCAGCCCACGCCCCAGATCTCCCGGACCTCCGCGCCGCCTATCTTCGCCGTTTTGGAGGCTGCCACGACGTAATGGGTGCGCCCGGTCTCCAGCGTGAACGGAAACCGGAAGTCTCCCGCTGCCGTGTCGGCATACTTCAGCTCCGCTTCCTTCAAGGCCCGCTGAAGCCTCGCGTCCGCCTGCACGGGCTCACCCGCGTAGGCCGCAACCGTCCCCGCCAGCAACACCATCCCAGCCCATCGCTTCATCGTGTGTCTCCTTTCGCAATCGCTGCCCCTCATCATCCCTGCCCGTTCCCGTCGGGGTAATCGATGTAACCCGCTTCCCCGGGGCTGTAGAAGGTGGCCTGATCGGCCGGGAGCAGCGCTGCGCCGTTCCTGAGCCGGGTCACCAGCTTCGGGTTCGAGATGAACGGCCGGCCAAAGGCAATCAGATCCCCGTTCCTCGCAGCCAGGTCGGCCTCGGCGCGGGCCCGGTCATATCCTCCGGAGAGGATCAGCGTGCCATGGAAGGCCTCGCGGATCTTCCGCTTGATGCTGGGCTTCACTTCCGGGGCCCCCATTGAACTGTGATCCACCAGGTGGACATACGCGAGACCGATCCGGTCGAGCTCGCCGGCCAGCTGCTCGAACGTGTCCTCCATCGTGGGGTCGGCCACCATGTCGTTGAACACGCCATAGGGGGAGAGTCGCATCCCGAGCCGCTCTCCGCCGATCTTGACCGCCGCCTGCCGGGCGATCTCGACGGCAAAGCGGATCCGGTTGGCGATCGAGCCCCCCCACCCGTCCTTGCGCTGGTTGGACGCCGTGTTCAGGAACTGGTTGATCAGATAGCCGTTGGCCGCGTGGAGCTCTACGCCGTCAAAACCGGCGCCGATCGCCAGCGCCGCGGATCGGACGTATTCGGCCAGGGTCGTCCGGATGTCGGCTTCGCTCATCTCCGCCGGCACGGGATAGGGCTGCTCGCCCTGGGCATCGGTCCACACCTTGCCGCCGAGGGCAATGGGCGAAGGCGCCAGGATGCGGCTTCCCGCGGGCATGTTGAGCGCGTGGGACACCCGGCCGGTGTGCATGAGCTGGACAAAGATTCGGCCGCCGGCCCCGTGGACCGCATCCGTAACCTTCTTCCATCCCTGGACCTGCGCGGGCGAGAAAAGCCCGGGGATCCGCGCGTAACCCAGCCCGTTGGGGGACGGAGACGTTCCCTCGGAGATGATCAGGCCGGCCTCCGCGCGCTGCGAATAGTAGGTCGCCACGATATCTCCCGGCGAGTTGCCGGGACACCGGCTGCGCGTCATGGGGGCCATGACGATCCGATTGCGAAGAACCGTCTTCCCCAGCGTCCACGGCGAGAATAGAATGTCCGACATCGCGTGCCTCCTTGTCCTGAGCCCGCCGGCCGCTTTGCCTCGTGCTTGCTTCCTTATAGCAGCCGGCGTCCCCCGCTAGACAGGGAAAACGTGCGATCGAGTCATTGACACCCGCCCTTGCGGATCGTAGTAAGGATGAAGCTATGAACGGAATACTGCTGGTCGCCGGAGTCGTAATCTTCGTCTTCGTGAACTTGGTTCATCTTCTGGCGCTGTGGAAGAGGGACAACGGGCTCATGGACGGCGCCTGGGGACTGGGATTCATCCTCGTCACTGTGTTCACGCTGGGCCTGTCCGACGGTCTCGATGCGCGCAGGCTCCTTCTCGCGGCGCTCGTGCTCGCGTGGGGCGCCCGCCTCTCGCTGCACATCCTGATCCGGAACGCCGGCCGCGAAGGGGAGGACTTCCGCTATCGCAACTGGCGCGAGACCTGGGGGCGCTGGTTCTACGTCCGCAGCTACCTGCAGATCTACATGCTGCAGGGGTTCTTCATGTTCGTCGTGGCCGCCCCGATCCTGCTCGTCAATGCCCGCCGCGGCGGGCCGCTGGGCCCGCTCGATGCCCTGGGAGTCGCCGTCTGGCTGACGGGCTTCCTCTTCGAGGCCATCGGGGATTACCAGCTGCTGCGCTTCATGCGCAACCCCGCCAACAAGGGGCGGGTGATGCGCTCCGGCGTGTGGAGCCTTTCCCGGCACCCCAATTATTTCGGGGAGGCGACGCTCTGGTGGGGCTGCTTCCTCATCGCCCTTAACGTGCCCGGCGGGTGGTGGGCGCTGCTCAGCCCGCTCGTCATCGACTGGCTGCTGCTCTATGTGTCCGGCATCCCGATGCTCGAAGCGAAGTACAAGGACCGTCCCGAGTACCAGGTCTACCAGAGGACGACGAGCGCGTTCTTCCCGTGGTTCCCCCGAAAGCCATGATGCGCAAGCTTCTCAATTTCGTGCTGTTCCAGGCCGGTTGGTTCGCCTGCGTCTATGCCGGCGCGCAGGGCCGGCCCGATGCGGCCGCGGCAGCGGCGGGCGCCGTGGTAGTCGCCAACCTCGTGTGGTTCAGCTCAGACCGGATACGCGACCTGCGCCTGCTGACGGCGGTCGCGCTGATCGGGTTCTGCGTCGACACGGTGCACCTGAGGTTCGGGGTCTTTGCGCTCACCGGCACTCCACGCTTTCCGCACCTGTGCCCGCTGTGGCTGGTCGCGCTGTGGGCGATGTTTGGGACCACCCTGCGCGGCTCGCTGAGCTGGCTGGCGGGCCGCTACGGGCTGGCGGCCCTGCTGGGCGCCGTGGCCGGGCCGCTGAGTTATCTGGGCGGGGTGAAGATCGGCGCCGCAACCCTGCACCCGAACCGGGCGTTCAGCATCGCCGCCCTGGCCATCGGGTGGGCGGTTGCGATGCCGCTGCTGGTCTGGCTGGCGCACGGAAGGGCGAAGAGGTGTGGGCATGGGTAAGCGAGCGAGCGTGCTGGCGCTGCTCCTGATCGCGGCGGCCGCGGCGGCCGGGGGCGGCGAACTGCCGGCCCCGCTGCGGGAGGCGCAGCCCGAACTGCAGCCCGTCGGGGCCGCCACGCTGCACTGGTTCGGCCTCCACGTGTACGATGTCGCCCTCTTCGCTCAGGAGGCGTCGTTCACGACCAACCGCGCCGCCGCGCTCGGCATCCATTACAACATCTCGATCAAACGCGCCCGGCTGCTCGACACCACGCTCAAGGAATGGCGGCGGATGGGCAAGGGCGATGACGCCCGGCGCGCGCAATGGATCCGGCAGCTCGAGTCGCTCTGGCCGGACTTGAAGTCCGGCGACCGCCTGACGGCCTTCGCGCGCCCGGGCGGGCCCACGCAGTTCTATTTCGGGGACCGCCTGCTCGGCGAGGTGCAGGATCCCGAGTTCGGCCCGAACTTCCTCGCCATCTGGCTGGATGCGGACTGCCTCCACCCGAAAGTGAGACAGGGCCTGCTGGGGCTCGACGGACGCCAACAGAAGGGACGATGATGCCATGAGACGATTCCTGTGCCTGATCAGCGCCGGCCTGCTGTGCGGGGGCTGCGCCTCCGTTCCGCCGCGGCAGTATGCGAAGGAGGAGCCGGTGCTCGACCTTCGCCGCTACCTGGAGGGGCCGCTGGAAGCGTGGGGTATGTTCCAGGACCGCAAGGGCGCGGTGGTGAAGCGGTTTCACGTGAAGCTGGTCGGCACGTGGTCCAACGACGTGGGCCGGCTGGAGGAGGACTTCACCTACTCCGATGGCGCCACTCAGCGGCGCGTCTGGACGATCGCCCGGCTCGACGCCAACCACTACACCGGAACGGCGGACGACGTCATCGGAACCGCGCAGGGCGAGGCCTTCGGCAACGCCCTGAACTGGCGCTACACGCTGGCCCTGCCGGTCGGAAAGAAAGTGTACAACGTGAAGTTCGACGACTGGATGTTCCTGATGGACGACGAGGTGATGCTCAACCGCGCCGTCATGAGCAAGTGGGGCCTCCGGCTGGGCGAAGTCACGCTGGCCTTTCGAAAGCTGCGCCCCGGAGCCCCGTTCAGTTCTTCGCCTTGAGCGCCTCGTTCACCGCAGCGACGAGATCCGGGTCCTCGGGCTTGGTGCGGCTTCCAAACCGCGCGGCAATCGCGCCGTCCCGCCCGATCAGGAACTTGTTGAAGTTCCAGGAGATCTCGCCGCCGAACGCGGGGTTGGTCTCTTTCGCGGTCAGGTACGCGTAGAGCGGGTGGATGTCCTTACCCTTGACCGAGATCTTCGCGAACATCGGGAAGGTGACGCCATAGGTCAGCGTGCAGAAGCTCTTGATCTCCGCTTCGGTTCCCGGCTCCTGCCCCATGAAGTCGTTCGCGGGGAAGCCGAGGACGACCAGGCCTTGGTCCTTGTGGGTCTCGTACAGTTTCTCCAGTTCCTTGTATTGCCCCGTGAAGCCGCACCGGCTGGCCACGTTAACGATCAGCAGCACCTTTCCTTTGAAGTCCGAAAGATTTACTGCCTTCCCGTCAATATCCTGCATCGTGAAGTCGTATACGTTCGTCATGGCTGCCTCCCCTCGATTGCATATGCTGAGCCAGATACACCCCATCGCCATCCCGATCGCGATCAGTCCTCTCATAACATCCCCTCCCCGTTTCTCTGTTCTTACGCTCATTCTGATCACCACCCTACTCCCCCTGGCGCCGGGAGGATAGCCTTTCTTGCAACCGACGGCGGCGCTGATAGACTCTCCGCATGATTTCCACGACCCCATCGAGGATTGCCGTGGTCGGCGCGGGCGCGGCCGGCCTGACCGCCGCCCACATTCTGCAGCGACGGCATCGCGTGACGCTCTTTGAAAAGAACGACTACGCGGGAGGCCACGCGCATACGGTCGAGATCCCCGACGGCCCCGACAAGGGCACGCCCGTGGATACGGGGTTCATCGTGATGAACCACCGCAACTACCCGCTCCTGACGCGCCTGTTCGAGCAGCTCCGCGTCCCGCTGCGCGACAGCGAGATGTCGTTCGGCTACTGGGACGAGAACACGGGCCTGCAATACTCGGGCGGCGGGCTGAACGGCCTCTTCGCGCAGCGCCGCAACCTGCTCAAGCCGGCATTCCTCCGGATGGTGCGCGACGTCTTCCGGTTCTTCCGCGAGGCGGAGCGCGACCTGGCCGCCGGAGGGCTGCGGGACCAGACGCTCGGCGACTATCTCCGCCGCGGCCGCTACTCGGACTATTTCATCCGGCACCACCTCACCCCGATGGCGGCGGCCATCTGGTCCACGCCCGACAGCCGGATGATGGACTTCCCGGCGGAATCGTTCCTGCAGTTCTTCCGCAACCACGGACTGCTGACGGTCAACGACCGGCCGCAGTGGCGCACCGTCGTGGGCGGCAGCCACTGTTACGTCCGGCGCATGCTGGCGGATTTCCAGGGCGAGGTGCGCCTCTGCGCGCCCGTCGCCTCCATCCGCCGCCACGAGGACCGGGTTTCCCTCGCCACGGCGGCGGGCCCGGCCGGCGACTTCGACGCCGTGGTCATCGCCGCCCACGCCGACGAGGCGCTGGGCCTGCTGGCGGATCCGTCGAACGAGGAGCGCCGGCTCCTGGGTGCCTGGGTGTATCAGCCCAACGAGACGGTGCTGCACACTGACGACGCCGTCATGCCCCCGCTGCGCCGCGTCTGGTCGTCATGGAACTACACCCGCGAGCGAGGGAGCGACTTGTCCGCGCCGGCCTCGCTGACCTACGACATGAATCGCCTCCAAGGCCTCCAGACGCGCGCGCCGCTGTTGGTCACCCTCAACCGTCGCGCCCCGCTGCCTGCGGGCCGCGTCATCCTGCGCACGACCTACTTTCACCCCACCTATTCCCGCGACACGCTCGACGCCCAGCGCCTCCTGCCCGGGCTCAACGGGACGCGCCGCACCTGGTTCTGCGGAAGCTATTTCGGCTACGGCTTTCACGAGGACGCCGTGCGCTCGGCGGTCGAGTTGGTGCGGGGATTCGGGCTGGATCTGTGAACTCACGACTCTACATCGCCAACGCCACGCACGCCCGGTTCACGCCGGTGCCGCACCGCTTCAGCTACCCGGTCTACACCTTCGCCTTCGACCTCGACGAACTCCCGGCGCTCGACCGGCAGGTGCGGGGCTTCGGGTACAACCGCGCGGCGCCCGTTTCCCTGCACGATCGCGATTACCTGCGGGGCGACGGGACGCTGCGGGAGCGCCTCATGCGTCTTCTGCGGGACGCGGGTTGCGACGACGACCTGGCGCGCGTGGAATTGCTGACCATGCCGCGCCTGTTCGGGCACGTCTTCAACCCGGTGAGCTGCTTCTACGGCTACCGGACGGACGGGTCCGTGCGCTGCATCGTGGCGGAGGTCAACAACACCTTTGGAGAGCGCCACCTGTATATCCTGCGCGGGCCGGAGGGCGACCCGCGGTGCTTCCCGCTGCGGTTCCGGCACGACAAGCAGTTTCACGTCTCGCCGTTCAACGACATGCGCGGCCACTACGCGTTCAGCTTCTCGGAGCTGGGCCCTCGCATGCGGATCGCGATCGACCTCGTGCGCGACGGCGACACCGTCCTGACCGCTGAGCTCAGGGGCAATGCCGTGCCGCTCGACTCCCGGACGCTGCGGGAGCACCTGATGCGGCACCCGCTGCGGATTGTGTCCAACGCGCCCCGCATCGCATGGCAGGCCTGCCTCCTGCACTACCGCCGGAAACTGCCCGTTCACCACAAGCCCAACCCCTCGCACCCCATGACCGTCCGCGTGCCGCCGCCTACGCTCCGCGAGCGGTGGGCGATGCGGGCGGTGCGGCGCCTGCTCGCCGGGGTGCAGGACGGCCGCCTCCTTGTCATGCTTCCCGGCGGCGATGAGTGGGCCTTCGGGCGCGGAGCCGAAGCGCCGGCCTGCACGCTGCGGGTGTGGAGCTACCGCCTCTTCACGCGCCTGCTGCTGGGCGGGGACATCGGGTTTGGCGAATCGTACACGGCGGGAGAATGGACGGCGGACGACCTGCCCGCACTGGTGGCGCTGCTCGTGCGGAACATGGCGGCGCTGGACACCACGATGAACGGGGGGCCCGTGGCGGTCCGGTTCGCCAACCGCCTCCTCCACGCGCGGCGGCGCAACACCGCCGGCGGCAGCCGGCGGAACATCCGCGCCCACTACGATCTGGGCAACGATTTCTACCGCCAGTGGCTCGACCCGGAAACGATGATGTATTCGTGCGCCGTGTTCGAGCGGCCCGGCCAGGCGCTGGCCGACGCCCAGCGGGCCAGGTTGCGGCGGGTCATCGGTCTGGCCGGGATCGGCCCGGATCACCACGTGCTCGAGATCGGCTGCGGCTGGGGCGGGTTCGCGATCGAGGCCGCGCGGCTCACGGGCTGCCGGGTCACGGGGATCACCATTTCCGAGGAGCAGCTCCGACTGGCCCGCGAGCGCGTCCGGGCCGCGGGGCTGGCGGGTCGCATCGAGCTGAAGCTGATGGACTACCGCGATCTGGAGGGGCGGTACGATCGCGTGGTTTCCCTCGAGATGCTCGAGGCCGTGGGCCACGACTACTACGGGCTCTATTTCCGGAAGTGCGCGGAGGCGCTCAGGCCCGGCGGCCGGCTGCTCCTGCAGGTCATCACCATTCCCGATGCGCGCTACGAGGCCTACCGGCGCACCCCGGACTGGATCCAGAAGCACATCTTTCCCGGCGGGCTCCTGCCCTCGCGCGCCATCCTCGAGGCGGCCATGGGAGCGGCGCAGCTCCGGGTGGACCGCGCCGAGAGCATCGGCCTGCATTATGCGCCCACGCTCCGGGCCTGGCGCGAGCGGTTCAACGCCTGCGCCGTGGATCTGCAGCGCCTGGGGTTTGACGCCACGTTTCAACGCAAGTGGAACTACTATTTGTCCTACTGCGAGGCCGGTTTCGCGACCGGGTATATCGACGACTGGCTGCTGTCCGGATCCGCCACAGCGCCCTAGTCGGAAGCGCCCTCGGGGGAGCAGCGGCGGAGCGTCAGGGTAAAGGTGCTGCCTTCACCCACTCGGCTGGCAACCTCGGCACGGCCGCCGTGAACCAGCGTGATGTGTTTGACAATCGCGAGGCCAAGCCCGGTGCCTCCCAGCTTGCGGCTGCGGCTCTTATCGACGCGGTAGAACCGTTCAAACAAGTGCGGCAGGTGCGTGGCGGGAATGCCAGGCCCCTTGTCGATCACGCATATTGCGACCTTGTCGCCCTGCGCCTCGCACGCGATTCTGACGAGCGTTCCTTCGCCGCTGTATTTCACGGCATTGTCGATCAGGTTCCCGACCGCCTGTTCCAGTAGGTGGGCGTCGGCCTTGACGCACAGGTCCGGCGCGCACGCCACCTCGACAGCGATGCGTTTGGCGTCGGCAGCGGGGTGATGGTCGCGAACGGCGGCCTCGATGATGGGCTTCAGCGGCTCAGCCCCCAGCGGCTCAGCGTCCGCCTCGGTGCCATGCTCGAGTTTCGACAGCATGAGCATGTCTTCGATGATTGACTGCAGGCGCTCGGACTGGCGCTGGATGATCTTCAGAAAACGGGCGCGGGTCTCGGGATCCTCCCCCGCGCCATCCAGCAGGGTGTCCGCGAACCCCCGGATAGACGTGACCGGCGTCTTGAGTTCGTGCGAGGCGTTGGCCACGAAGTCCCGCTGGAGGGCCTCCATCTTCCGCAGGCGCGTCACGTCCGCCAGCACGATCACGGCGCCGGCGCCGGTGCCGGCCGGGCCGCGCAGCAGGGTACCGCGAGCCTGCAAGTACCGGTCGCTCGCGGGGAGGTCGACCGGCGCCTCGACCGTCACGCCGTCCGTCAGGATGAGCTGCACCAACCGGTCGAGGTCGGGGTTGCGGATGACCTCCAGCAACTCGCGGCCGCGCCAGCCAGCGTCCTCCACCCCGAACACGTCGACCGCCGCCCGGTTCAATTCGATCAGCCGCCGTCCAGGGTCCACCGCAACGACGGCCTCGGTCATGCACCCCAGCAGCGCCTCCTGCTCGTCGCGCTGCCGTGTGACCGTGTCGATCCGATCCTGCCACTGGGCGGCCATCCGGTTCATCGCCACGGCAACGGCGTTGACTTCGACGATGCGCGAGGCTCCGAGGCGTCGATCCAGTTTCCCGACGGCAAACCGCTCAGCCCCCTCGCACAGATCCAGGAGCGGGCGGGCGAACCGGCGCGCCACAACGATGCTGACCAGCGCGGAGGCGGCGATAATAAGCGCCCCGCTCCAGAGCAGTTTAGGCCAGAGACGGTTGAGCAGCCCTTCCACCTCGCGCAGCGGAACCGACACCCGCAGGCAGGCCTCTGCCCCCGCGGCAGGCGAGCCGACCAGCGGCACGGCCACGTACATCAGGTCCCTTCGGACCGTTCGGCTGTAGCGGATCGACATGCCCGTCTGTCCCTTCAGGGCCTGGAGGACCTCCGGCCGGTCGCCGTGGTTCTCCATCTCGGCGGGCTGCGCCTCGGAATCGCCCGCCACCCGGCCGTCGGACCGGATCACGGTGATCCGGTACCCTGACGACCGCCCCAGCGCCTTGCACATCTCGTCCAGGCCGGGAGCGTCCGCCAGCGCCCACGGGCCCTCGAAGTCGCGGGCCACCAGGCGAGCCACGGAGGTCAGTTCGCGTTCCGTCCATTCGATCTGCAGGCTGCGGGCTGCGCGGGCCGCGCTCCAGGCCATGGCCGCGAGGGCAACGCAGGTGATGCCCACGAAAGCCGGAAACACGTGCCCGATCAGTTTACGTCTCACGACTCCTCTTCTTTCATCCGGTAGCCGAACCCGCGAACGGTTTCTATGTGTCGGGAGGCCTTGCCCAGCTTGCGCCTCAGCCCCATGACCTGCACGTCCACGGACCGGTCCGTGACCGGGTAGTTCTCGCCGTGAACCGCGTCGACGATCTGGTAGCGGGAAAAGACCCAGCCGGGGTGTCGCGCGAGGAAATGCAGAATGCGGAACTCCGAGGACGTCAGATCCGCAACCCGTCCGCCGACGCGCACCTCGCGGCGGAGCGGGTCAATCGCTATGTCGTGGAGCGCCACCGGTTCGTTGTCCGCTGGCTCGGGCTGAGTGCCGCGGCGCAGGACGGCGCGCACGCGGGCAACCAGCTCGCGGGCCCGGAACGGCTTGGTGATGTAGTCCTCCGCCCCGAGCTCGAGGCCGGCCACCACGTCGGATTCCTCGCCTTTCGCCGTCACCATCACCACCGGAAGGTCGCGCGTCTGCGCTCCGGCCTTGAGCCGGCGGCACACTTCCAGACCGTCGAGCTTCGGCAGCATCAGGTCCAGCAGGACCAGATCGGGCCGCTCCTTTGCGACACGATCGAGGGCGGCCTCGCCGCTCTCGACGCGTTTGACGTCATAGCCTTCGCGCTCGAGGTTGTACCCGATCAATTCGGCGATGTCGTCGTCGTCCTCCACCACCAGGATTCGTCCGCGGGCCATGCCCCTCCTCCTTACCTCGCCGACCGGATATCGTCTTCCGCCCGGTGCCGCACGATGTCGCCGGTCACCACGTAGACGACCTCTTCGGCGATGTTCGTCGCATGGTCGGCAATCCGCTCGAGGTGCCGCGACACGCTCAGCAGGTGCAACAGCACGTTCGCATCCGCCGAGCGCGTCTGGATGCCGTCCTTGACCGTATCGTACATGGCGCGGTTCATATCGTCCACCTCATCGTCGGCGGTACACACCTCGCGCGCCGCCTTCACGTCCAGCCGCACAAAGGCGTCGAGCGCACCGCGAAACATAACCATCACCTTGCCCGCCATGCCGGCAAAGTCAAACCGGTCCGAGACGTCGCTTTGCGTCGCGAGGTATTCGGCCCGTTCGGCGATTTTGACGGCGAGGTCTCCGATGCGTTCGAGGTCGGCGTTGATCTTGACGCTCGCGACGATGACGCGGAGGTCGATGGCCACGGGCTGGTGGAGCGCAAGGATATGGAGCGCGTCCTCCTCCAGCTCGACCTCCATGCGGTCGATGTCCGGGTCGCGGGCAATCACCTGGCGCGCCAGGCCGGCGTCCCGCTCTCCGAGCGCCAGGACGGACAGCACGACCTGCCGCTCGACGGCCGCGCACATCCGCAGGACCCGTTCCTTCAACTCCGTCATTTCCTTCTGCAGGTGCTCCGACATGGCAATGCGGTGTCCTTCCGGCCGCTCAACCGAACCGGCCGGTGATGTAGTCCTCGGTTTGCTTGTTCACGGGGTTCGTGAAGACCTCCCGCGTGGCGCCGTATTCGACCAGGTGGCCTTCGTACATGAACGCCGTCCGGTCCGACACGCGCGCGGCCTGCTGCATGTTGTGCGTGACGATGATGATCGTGTACTGGCCGCGCAGCTGGCCGATCAGGTCCTCGATGCGCGTCGTGGCGCTGGGATCCAGGGCGGAGGTCGGCTCGTCCATCAGCAGGATTTCGGGGTTGACCGCCAGCGCCCGCGCGAGGCACAGCCGCTGCTGCTGGCCGCCGGACAGGCCCAGCGCGTTGGCGTCAAGCCGCTCGCGCACCTCGGTCC
>CAZJBP010000024.1:14477-26135 GCA_964544115.1 uncultured Victivallales bacterium
GCCGCGCGGGTCAGGCTCTCCTCGACCACCCGGTCGAGGTCCTCCCTGCGGCGCACGCCCTGCAGCCGGGGTCCGTAGGCGACGTTGTCGTACACCGACTTCGGGAACGGGTTGGGCTTCTGAAATACCATCCCGACCCGGCAGCGCAGGGCCACCACGTCCACCCGCGCGTCGTGAATGTCCTGCCCGTCCACGAGCAGGACGCCGTCGGGCCGGCACCCGGGAATGAGGTCGTTCATGCGGTTGATCGCCCGCAGGAACGTGCTCTTGCCGCAGCCGCTGGGTCCGATCACGGCCGTGACCAGTCCGGACCGGATCGACAGGGACACGCGCTTCACCGCCTCGTTGCGCCCGTAGAACACGGAGAAGCCCTCCGCCTCGACGTGGATGCGCCCTTCCCCCGGCGCCGCGGTTCCGGCGCTCGAGGCCCGGGTGGGGATCCGGATCGACAGGGGCTCGTCCGGTCCTGTTCGGCGCGTTGTGGCCTGCACAGTTTCCATGTCCGTCTTTCCGTTCTCCTTCACCGCGGCCCCTATGCCCTCAGCTTGCGCGCCACCCGCGCGCGCAGCACGATGGCCCCGGCGTTCAAAATCAGCACGATGGCCACCAGGGCGAACACCATGCCGAACTGGACGTGGCGGATCTCCTCCACGGCCTCGTGTTCGGTGGACAGGTTGTAGATGTTCCAGGACAGCGCCGGGGTCGGCTGCGTCAGCGTCTCCCAGGGTTTGAGGACCCGACCGACGCTGACGGCCGCGGTGAAGATGATGGGGGCCGTCTCGCCGGCCGCGCGGCCCATGCTGATGACAATCCCGGTGAGAATTCCGGGCAGCGCCGCCGGCAGAATCACCGTGGCCATGGCGCGCCAGCGGCTTGCCCCCAGGCTCAGCGCGGCCTCCTTGTACGTGCGCGGCACGGCGCGCAGCGCCTCCTCGGCCGAGCGGATCAGGGTGGGCAGCACGAGCAGGCCCAGGCTGAGCGCCCCCGCCAGCACGCTCTTCGAGGGCGAGACGCGCACGGTGTTGATGAAGAACGCCAGCCCGAAGAGCCCGAAGACAATGCTCGGCACGCCGGACAGCGTGCTGATGCAGGTGCGGATGAAGCTCAGCACCCGCCCTTCCTGCGCGTACTCGGCCAGGTAGACGGCCGCTCCGATCCCCATCGGCACCGAGAAGAGCATGGCGCCGATCGTCAGGTAGACCGTGCCCATCAGCTCCGGCCAGATGCCGCCGAAGAAGTGCGCGTCGATCGAAGCGTCGGTCAAGAACCCCGCGTAGAGCGTCCACTTCGGCCGCAGCATCGCGTCGAGGTGTTCCTCGACGTACGCGAAGAGCGGCTCGGCGCCCGTGCCGCGGAAGGACTCCACTCGCGGCGTCTGCACCTTGACGCCCATGCCGGCGGCGTTGGAGTAATCCCACGACTCCACGTAGAGCAGGTCTTTAAGCTTGATCTGCACCCGGTCCCAGCGCGTCTGCCCGTACCGGTTGCGGGCCAGCAGCTCGGGGCGCCCGCCCGGCTCGGGGCCGATCAGGGCGGTGACGGCGGCCCGCAGGTCCTTCGCCGCCTTCCGGCCATTTCGCCGCGCCGCGCCCTCCAGGCGCTCGACGTCGGCCTCGTGCCGGGCCAGCATCTCGAAGACCGGTTTGCGCGCCTCCGCCGCGGCCGCCCACTCGCTCGCCACCGCGGCCGGGTTCCCGCGGCCGAACTCTTCCGACAGCATACGCCGGTGCTCGATCGTGCCTCTGAACACGAGCGCGCCCACCCCCCGGCCCACAATCGGGACCAGGATGACCAGCAGCGCCGCCGCCAGCAGGGCGACGGCGAAGACGCCCGTGGCTGAGAAGCACCGGTCCAGAAGGTGACGCGTGTCCAGGCGCATCGGTCAGCCTCCCCTCAGGAGCCGCCGCTGGCGGCGCAACACCGCTTCGCTGGCCAGATTGCACACGAACGCCATGATCAACAGCGAGAGGCCCATGGCGAACAGCACGTGGTAGCGCGCGGACCCGGTCACGTGGTCGGCTTCGCCCATATCCCCGGCGATGGTGGCGGTCAGCGTGCGCACGGGGTCGAGCAGGTTGTACCAGGGGGAGGGGATCTGGGCGGCGTTGCCCGAGGCCATCCAGACCACCATGGTCTCTCCCACCGCCCGCATGATGCCCAGGATGACGGCGGCCAGAATCCCGCTGCCGGCGGCCGGGATGATCGTACGGCAGAGGGTTTCGGAGCGCGTGGCCCCCAGCGCGTAGCTGCCCTCACGCAGGTCGCGTCCCACCGCCTGGAGCGCGTCTTCCGAGACGCTGACAATCGTCGGCAGGGCCATGATGCCCAGAATGAAGGAGACGTTCAGGGCGTTCGTTCCGCTGGCAATGGCCATGCCGCGAAGGCCGACCGACACGTGCCACGCCAGGCCGAGGGCCGCCCCGGCGAGAACCGCCACCAGCGGCCACCTCAGCCTCCGCCAGCTCGCCGGCAATGCGTCGGTGACACGGTCGCCCAGCAGGATGGCCAACAGCACCGCGCACGGACCCGCAAAGCCCATCCATACCCACGCCAGGATCGCGCCGCCCCGCGCCTGCAGCAACGGGGCGAGTACCACCAGCGCAAAGAACCCGTACGCCACCGACGGCACGGCGGCCAGCATTTCGATGACGGGCTTGATGGCCTGCCGGGTGCCAAACGGAAGGATGTCGCTCAGGCAGACCGCCGCTGCCACGCCCAGGGGCACCGCCACCAGCGCCGCCCCGAGCGTCACCAGCCCCGTTCCGGCGAAGATCGCCCTGCAACCGTATTCCGCGTGTTCCGCCGACGGATACCAGTGCGTGCTGAAGAGGAATTCACGGAGGCCGTGGAGTCGGAAGAACGGCCAGGCATCTTTGCCGATGAACACGAAGATGAAGAACACCGCCAGCACGGACAGCGAGGCGATCGAAAACAGCAACGATCGGCCCGCTCGCTCGCCGAGCGACTGCAGCAGGCGCCGCCTGTCGGTCAGCAGCAGCGAACGGGTTCCGATCGTGCGTTGTTCCATCTCTGTCTGTGTCCTTGGGTGGAGTCGTCTCGCGGCTACCGGACGGGGATGTACCCCACGTCCTCGATGATCCGCTTGCCGTCGGCCGTCTTGTACAGCATCACGAACTCGTGCACCGGCGTACCGTCCTTCGGGCGGCCGTTGGTGTACATGAACAGCGGCCGCGCGACCGGATAGGTCTTGTCGAGCACCGTTTCCGGGGACGGTTCGACGCCGTTGACGGCGAGCGGCTTGACCCCCTCGGTGAAGGCCAGGCCCACGTAGCCGATCGCATCCGGCGTGTTCATGACGCGGTCGCGCACGGCGCCGCTGCTGCCGACGTACTCGGTCGAGGGGGCCATCTTCATCCTGTTCATGACCAGCGTCTCGAACGATTCGTACGTGCCGCTGTTCGTGTCGCGGCTGACGACCACGATCTTGCGATCCGGGCCGCCCACGGCCTGCCACGACCGGATCTCACCGGTGTAGATGCCGCGCAACTGCTCGATCGTCAACCCCTTGACCGGATTGCTCGGGTGAACCACCGCGGCCAGCCCGTCCAGCGCTACCACGTACTCAATCGGAAGCTGGCCCGCATCCTCGGCGGACTTCTTTTCGCTGTCCTTCAGCGGGCGCGACATCGTAGCCACGTCGCACGTGCCGTTGATCAGGCTCTTGGCCCCGTTGCCGCTGCCGGACTCGCCCACCGTGATATTCACGCCCGGGTTCGCCTTCATGTAATACTCGGCGAACGCCTTGGCGATCGGCCCCACCGTCGTCGATCCATCCACCGTAATCGTTTGCGCACCGGCCATACCGCATACCGCAGCCACCAGCGCCCCGCCCATGATCTTTCTTGTCGCTTTCATCTTCATCATCGTTCTCCTTGGATTCCTGTTTCCGTTGTGATTCCTCGTTCCGTTATCGATTCAGACGCCATACGCCGACGCCTCAGCCGCGATCCACGGCGGCGGCATCTTCTCTTTGCTCTCAGGGTCCCACTGCCTCAACTGCGCCATGCGCGAGATCGGCAGCCTCACGGTTACCTCGCGCACCCAGCGGTTGTCGTAGTCGGTCTCGCGCCGCAGCCGGTAGTGCGTACTGCCGCCAGCGGCGGCAGATTGCACCGGGGTGATCGCTTCGACGTGGTTGCTCTTCACCATCCGTTCGATTTCACGCCGCACCAGGTCCTCGCACAGGTCCAGCCGGCGGGCCAGAGCGTCCACGGTCGTGGCTTCGCAGCGACTCAACTGCGTCCAGATCACCTTCCGGGCGTGCTGTGCCTCGACCTCCGCATCGCGTTCCGCTGTTTCCATCGTCGCGTACACGGCGAATTCCCTCCCGCGTTGTCGTTCGCGCTCGCGGTCAGAACGACGCCACCAGATCAAGCTGTACTCGGTCATAGTTGTGCTCCTTTGCGTCATCGGAGATGGTCTTGTCGTTCATGAAGTACGACGCCCCGAGCTGGAAGTTCTTCGCCATCTGGTACTTGGCCGCAAACTTGTGGCCCTTGCCGTCCGTCCCCCCGCCGTGGCGGTCGGAATCGGCGAACGCACCCACAACAGCATCCTTCTCCACCTCGTAGTAGTTGTAGGAGACTTCGTAGGTCTTCGGGTTCTTCGCCTTGCCGATGGCTGCGCCGGCCAGGTAGGCCGTGTCGAAGGCATCCGCGTCGGTGTTGACTGCGTATTGCCCGAACACGCGCAGCGGCACGCCCATCCAGATGCCCGCCTCGGCAAAGCCCTCAACGGTCGTGTATTCGTTTGCATAGACGAGATTCGTCACGCTGCCGTCGACCACCTTGCGCGTCGAGTTGCCGTAGGACTTGTTCAGGTCCTGCCAGTCGATGACCGCGTAGTTTTCCATGTTGTCGTAGGCGTAGTACGAGCCGCCGGCGAGGACATAGGCTTCGGGCGTGAAGCGCACCTTCAGCGCGGCCTGCCCGGCGTAGAGCTTGGTGTCGTCGCTTTCGCCCGCCCGCTCCTCGACCCAGATGTATCCGGCGTTGCCGAACGCCTCGACGCTCTTGTCCGAGCCGATCTTGGTGTTCACCGCGACGCCCTCGGGCGTCAGGTCGGTGTCCCAGATGAGGTCGCCGACGTTGATGAAGGGGTTCTTGATCTTACCTGCGTTTCCCTCCACGCCGTCGACGGGAGCGTATTTGATGTAGGCCAGGTCCAGCCCAAAGTCCATGTCATCGCCACCGCTGCCGCCGGTCAGCGTCGCGTTACGGGAGACCGGATCGGACGCGCCGGTGGCCATCTGCAGGCCGACGCTCACCTCATCGTTCGCCTTGCCGTCGACACCGAGCCGGGCCCGGATGCGCTCCCGGTCACGCACGTCCTTACCCTCTTCGTCGACCTGCTCGACGCGGTAGCGGAGGTCGCCCTTGACCTTCACCGTTTCCGCCCATTTGACGTTATCGACCTTGAGTCCCGTGTCCTGAGCGCCGGCGACCGCCGCCCACAGACCCGCCACACCCACCGCCATCACCGTTGACCTCTTCATCTGCTCTCCCCTCCTGTTTGTTGTGGTTCCGCTCGCACACCTCTTCACTGATCGCACGCCCATTCGACAAAACCGCCGTGAGCGGCTTGTGTGCGGAGTGTTAGAAATGTGTGAGGGCGAAAACTCCGACGCGGGGCGACGCGGTCGTCGGGGAGTCAGAATTCGGAGTTGAATGGCGTCTTGAACTGCAACGTCTGAACTCTGCGCGCTTGCGATCGTACGCAGCCGCGTCTGGTCACGACGCCGCGGCGCGAACGGCGATGAAATGGCCGGTGAGGAAACGCGTGGGCCAGGATGCCAGGCGCTCGAAGGCCAGCAGTCGCCGCAGGAGGCGGGCCGGCGCATCCGCGCCGCCCCTCCGCTGGGCGCGGCGGCAGAGGCGAACCGCGGGCAGGCGCGGGACGTGCAGGACGGCGGTGGTTTCGCGCACGGTGAAGCCCGCGGCCGTCACCAGGCTCAGGAGCCGGCGCGGACCGACTGTGCGCCCGGTGCGGTACGGCGTCACGCCGGCCCTCACGAGCAGGCGCGAGGGCAGACGGTTGCGCAGCCCCACGGCGGGGTTCAGCGGGTTGTCGAGCGTCAGGATCAGCGTGCCGCCCGGCCGCAGGACGCGGCGTAGGTCGGACAGCGCGGTCGAGATGTCGCCCGTGGAGTCGAAGTGATCCAGCGTCGACAGGGAGACGACGGCATCGAACGCGCCCGCGGCAAAGGGCAGGTGCCGCACGTCCGCCACGCCGACCCGCAGCGAAACACCCGCGGCCTCGCGAGCCGCGGCCGCGACGCCGAGCGCCACGTCGATGCCGAAGACCCGGTATCCGCCGGCGCCGGCGATGCCGCGCGCCAGGCCGCCCGACACCGCCTCGTCGAACAGGTCGGTCTTGAGCACCCGGCCCGCCCCGGCCGGCAGCCAGCGCCGCAGCAGCGCGGCGTTCACCGCATCGCTGTGCCGGCGCCACAGCGCGTCACGCGCATCGGCCCATTCGGCCATGACGCCGTCCCAGTACGCCGTCGATGGAGAAAGGTGTGTCATGCGCCGGCCTCAGGACTGAATCCGCCCCTTCCCTGCAATCCCATCGCCCTGGCATACGTCGCCCACACGGCCTGCACGGCGGTTTCGATCAGGCGATCATACTGAAAGTCGCGGGTGAAACGCTCGCGGCTGGCCTGCCCCATCTGCTCGAGCAGCGCGGGGTTCTCCAGCCCTCGCCGGATAGCCGCGGCGAGGTCGCCGGCATCGCCGGGCGTCACCAGCCACCCGTTCACCCCGTCGTCAATCACCTCAGGAATGCCGCCGATGCGGGACCCGATGGCCGGCAGCCCGCACAGGCCCGCCTCGACGACCACCTTGCCCAGCGCCTCCCGCGAGGAGGGCAGCACGAGGAAGGAGCCGCCGCGGTAGAGCGCGGCCAGTTGCTCCAGCGTCTGCTGCCCGAGGAAGGTCACGGCATCCCCAACCCCCAGCCGGCGCGACAGCGCCTCGAAGCGTCCCAGCAGCGCGCCCGATCCCGCGAGGTCGACGTGCAGGGACACGCCGTCCGCGCGCAGCCGGCGCACGGCCTCGAGCAGCACCGGCACATTCTTCTCCGGTGCCATGCGGCCGACGAACACCACGCGCCGCCGTGTGTAGCGGTCCGGCGGAGCGCCGGCGGCGCCGAACTCGTGGTCATGCACCAGCGGCGGAACCAGCATGATGCGGTCGGCGGCCGCGCCCATGCGGACGGCATCGCGCGCGGCGGCCCGGCTGACGGCGTGCACGGCATCGGCGCGGCGCAGGAGGAAGGCGGCCAGCACCGTATCCAGCAGATAGCGCGGCGACTCGCGCAGCCAGGCGAGGCTGCTGAAGTAGTCGGTGTGGTACTGGATGATGAGCGGCAGGCCGAAGCGCCGCCGCATTCGCCAGGCCACCCAGCCGCCGGCCATGGGGTCGGACCCCTCCACGAGGTGGTACCGGCGCTCGCGGTGCAATTCCGTCGCCAGGCGCAGAGCATCCCGCGGGAAGAACGCCTTGCCGCGCGAGCGCGTCGGGACGACCTCCAGGTTGTTGCCGACATACGTCCGCTGGTGTCCGCGGCTGAGCGGCGAGTAGACCACACGGTCCCAGCGGGCCGTGCAGGCCCCCGTGCTGCGGATATCCTCCCGCACGCCGCTGTGATTCTCGGGATTCAGCGCCCAGTCGATCACGCTGATCTTCAGCACGCGCAGGTCGCTCAGGGAGCCGGCCGGGAGTTCATGCGGTGTTGCGGCAGCCGGCTTCATAGCTCCTCTCCGCGACCGCGCCAGACGCCCATGAGGTCCCGGACGGGGGCGACCCCGGTGGCGACAAGCAGTCCCAGGTACGCGGCCACCGCGGCGGCCGCCAGGGCCAGCGACAGCGCGGGCCCCCGGGCAAGGCCCGACAGCGCCAGCAGGGGCAGGCCGAGAACCACGGTCAGACCCCACCGCGCAAGCGAAACGTCCAGGACGCGGCGGAGCACCACGGCCGAGACCGCCGAGGAGGCGACCTGCGCAGCGGCATACGCCATCGCGCAGCCGGTGCTGCCCCACCGCAGCGTCAGGTACGGCCCCAGGCTCCAGAACGCGGCCAGCTGGGTCAGCGCGCAGATCAGCGAGAGCGCGGGCCGCCGCGCGACCATGGCCGCAACCTGCGCCGTGCAGTTGAGGCCGAGGAAGGGCAGCGCCACAGCCACCGCGGCCAGCGACGGCCACACCAGCACGAACCGCTCGCCCAGCACCGCCGGGATCACCGCGCCTCCGGCCAGGGCGGCCGCCAGGGCGCAGGCCATGCCCAGCGCGCCCAGCCCCGCGCTCAGCCGCATCATCCACTCCGCCACGTCGCGGGACCGCTGCGACATCCACAGCGTCGTCATCAGCGGCGCCAGCGAAAGGGCCACCTGCGGAAACACCAGGCCGGCCACGTCCACCATCTCCACCGCCAGGCTGAAATGCGCGACCTCCGCGTATTCGCCCGACAGGGCCCGCAGAAGCAGCCCGCCGCTGTAGCGGAAGGCCGCGTAGACCGTCTCCACACCAAAGAACGTCAGGCCGAAGAACAGGTAGGGCCGAACGGCGCCCGCATCGAGCCGCGGCCGCTCGGCGTAGTCCCCCGCCCAGGCCAGCGCCACGGCCAGCACGGCCACCTCGGCGGCCGCAAGCCCCAGGCAGGCCCCCGTCAGCCCGCCCAGCCAGACCCCGCCGGCCACGAACACGAGGACAACCCAGCCGCGCAGCACCTGCCCCATACCCCAGCGCGCGGCCCAGTTCAGGCCGAGGAAGAACGAGTAGAACTGATTGGCCACGCCGCGCAGGATCACCGCCGCCGCGGCCGCAAGCACCGCGGCCCTGCCGAACTCCGGCAGGCAGGTGAAGCAGAACGCCGCCAACGCCGCAGCGCCCATGAGGCCCGTGACAAGGCGCAGCCCCATAAAGGCGGAGAGAAAGCGGCGCAGCTCGGAGGTGCGGCCGCCGGCCTGCAGTTCAGGGACAAACCGCGCCGCGGTGCTCATGAACCCCAGCCCCCCCGCCAGGGTGAACCAGAGGATGACGCTGAGCATCAGGGCGTAGCGCCCGTACAGATCGGGCCCCATCAGGCGGGGCACGGTCAGGGCGAAGAGCAGCCCGCTGGCGGCGCTGGCCGCCCGCTGCACGATGAGCCAGCCGGCATTGCGCACGGAGACCTGGGCGGTTCTCATCCTGGTTGGCTCTCCAGCGGGCCCGTAGCGCCCGCTGCACCGAGTTTATGCCTGCGTCAGCCCCCGCGCCACGGCCACGCCGTCGTCGAGAACGCCATCCATGTTCAGGTAGCGGAAGCGCCCCGTCCGGCCGCACAGGTGCAGCCCCGGCAGGCTCTGGACATGTGCGGTCAGCCGCTCCAGGTGCTGCATATAGCCGATCCGGTAGACCGGGTAGGCCCACGGCTCGCGCACCACCCACGCATCGGCGATCCGGTCGGGGCTCAGCAGGCCCGCGCGCGCCAGGTCGCGCGAGACGGCCGCCACCAGCGCATCGTCCGACTGGCGCCAGGCCGCATCGCCGGGCGAGCTGAAGATCTCGGCGCAGACCGAGGCCGAACCGTCCGGCGCCATCCGTGCGCTCCAGTTGGCCGGCTCGTGGATGCGGCCGAGGGTGAGCTCCGGATCGGGAAAATACGTCCAGGTGTCGTTGCTCAGCGCGCCGCCCTTCAAGGCCACCAGCACGCAGATCACGCCGCGGAACTCCAGGGCGGACGCGGCGGCGGACACCCCGGGCGGCACAAGGCCGGGCGGCAGCAGGGAGGGCAGCGACGTCAGCGGGAGGGTCGACACGACCTGGCGGGCTGCGATCGTCTGCGACGCGCCGCTCGCGTCGGTCCAGCTCACGCGCCACCGCCCGTCCGGCTCGGGGCTCAGCGCCGTCACCCGGCTCGACAGGGCCACGCGCCCGCGGCCGCTGCCGTCGATGTCGCCGTGAAGCTGCTCCGCCAGCATGCCGATGCCTTCCGTCGGGTACAGGAAGCGCGAGATGCGCAGGGCGGCCGAGCGCGAGCGCGGCAGCAGCGTGCCCTTGAGCACGGCGGCCAGGCTCGGGGCGCGGATGCGGCTGTCGGCCCAGTCCGCCGAGATCGAGCTGCAGGGGAGGCCCCACACCTTCTCGGTGTATGGCTTGAAGTAGACGTTGAACAGGGCGCGGCCGTACCGCCGCACGATCCAGTCCTCGAACGACGCCGCGGGGCGGCCGTTCGCTGGGCGGACGGCCGACAGCGCGTAGCTGGCCAGAACCTGGACCATGCGCGGAAGGCTGAGCGCGCGCAGGGCGTTCGGGAACTCGAGCGGATACGTCACGTACCGGCCCCGCATGCAGATGCGGCTGCGCCGTTCCACGTCCAGCAGCCGGCCCTCCAGCCGCTCGCGGAACCACGCGTCCACGTGCGCCATGCGGGTGTGGAACCGGTGTCCGCCCAGGTCAAACCGGAACCCGTCGTGAACCACCGTGCGCGACAAACCGCCGACGGCCGGCAGCGCTTCGAGGACGAGCGTCCGGCGGCCCGCCCGGGTCAGTTCCGCGCCCGCGACCAAGCCCGCCAGCCCGCCGCCGAGGATGGCGACGTCGCAGGTCTCGCCCTCGGGTCCGCTCACGGTTGGTGTCCCACGTCGATCGGCTCGTGGTGCTCGCCCTTGGGCGGCGCGGGGATGTCGATGCGGATGTGCAGCTCGCGCAGCTGGCGCAGCGACACCTCGCAGGGCGCCCCCATCAGCAGGTCCTGGGCCTTCTGGTTCATCGGGAAGGCAATGACCTCGCGGATGTTGGACTCGTTGGCCAGCAGCATCACGATGCGGTCGATGCCGGGGGCGATGCCGCCGTGGGGCGGCGCGCCCATCTTGAAGGCGTTGACCAGGCTCGGGAACTCCGTGTCCACCGTCTCGCGCGGGTAGCCGGCGATCTCGAACGCCTTGTACATGAGGTCGACGCGATGGTTGCGGATGGCGCCGCTGGAAAGCTCGCAGCCGTTGCAGACGATGTCGTACTGGTAGGCCAGCACGTCGAGCGGGTCCTTCGTCAGCAGCGCCTCCATCCCGCCCTGCGGCATGGAGAAGGGGTTGTGCGAGAAGATGATCTTCTGCGTCTCCTCGTCCAGCTCGAACATCGGGAAGTCGACGATCCAGCAGAAGCGGTAGGCGTTCTTCTCCACCAGATCCAGATCGCGCCCGAGCTTTACCCGGATGTCGCCGGCGATGGCCGCGGCCTTGCGCGGCTTGTCGCAGACGAAGAACACCGCGTCGCCGTCCTTCACGCGGCAGCGCTCGGCCACGCGGGCCACTTCCTCCGGGCCCAGCACCTTGGCCACGGGGCCCTTCGCCACGCCGCCTTCCCAGGCGATGTAGGCCAGGCCCTTCGAGCCGATCGTCTGGGCGTGCTCCACCAGCTTGTCGTAGAAGCTGCGCGGCTTGTCGGCGATGCCCGGCACCGGCAGCGCGCGCACGACGCCGCCCTTCTGGACCGCGCTGCGGAAGACGTTGAACTTGGACTCGGTGAAGAGGTCCGACACGTCCTGGATCTCGAGCGGGATCCGCAGGTCTGGCTTGTCGCTGCCGTACTTCAGCATCGCCTCGGCGTAGGTCAGCCGGTGGTACGGGGCCGCGTCCATGGCCCACGTGCCGAACGTCCCG
>CAZJBP010000025.1:0-20524 GCA_964544115.1 uncultured Victivallales bacterium
GCGTACGTCGGCAGCGGCCAGTAGTCCGCGCCCACGATCGGCTCGACCTCGTCGACCGCCTTGCGCAGCACGACCATGGCCGCGACCACCGGGTCGCGGAACGCAACGGCCTTCTTTTCAGCCGATGCCGTCGCCGCCGCCTTACCCACGGCCGCCTCCAGCTCATCAACCGCTGCGGCTATGTCGGACACCGATGCGTTGAGCTTCTTCAGCAGCGTCTTCTGAGCCTTGGGCTCCTCGCCCGCCGACTCCACCGCCCCGACGCCAGCAGCCATGTCCGCCGCGAAGCCCATGACCGCCGGCAGGATGCTGCGGCGGGCCATGGAGACCATCGTCCTGGCCTCGATGTTGATCGTCTTGGCGTAGTTTTCCAGCAGGATCTCGTGCCGGGCGTGGACCTCCTTGCGGGTCAGAACGCCGTGCCGGATCAGCACCGCCGCGTTCTCCTTGTCCTGCATCGCGTTGATGCCATCCACGCAGTTGCGGACGTTCGGCAGGCCGCGCTTCTCGGCCTCCTTGACCCACTCCTCGCTGTAGTTGTCGCCGTTGAAGATGATCGCCTCGTGCTCCTTGGCGTACTTCTGCAGCAGCTTCTGCACCCGGCCTGCCAGATCGCGTGCGCCCTCGATCTCGTCCGCGATCTCGCTCAGCGCGTCAGCAACGATCGTATTCAGGACGAAATTCGGACCCGCCAGCGACTGGGACGAACCCACCATGCGGAACTCGAACTTGTTTCCGGTGAACGCGAAGGGCGAGGTCCGGTTGCGGTCCGTCGTGTCCTTCGGGATCTGCGACAGGTGCGACACGCCCAGCTGCAGCTTCCCGCCTTGCTTGGAACTGCTGGCCGAGCCGCCCTTGATCTGCGTGAAGATGTCGGTCAGCTGTTCGCCCAGGAAGACCGACACGATCGCCGGCGGCGCCTCGTTGGCCCCCAGGCGGTGGTCATTGCCCGGCGTGGCCACCGTGGCGCGCAGCAGCGAGGAGTACTTGTGCACGGCGCGAATCACCGCGAACAGGAACACCAGGAACTGCATGTTGTCGTGCGGCGTATTGCCGGGGTTCAGCAGGTTCATGCCGTCGTCGGTGCCGATGGCCCAGTTGTTGTGCTTGCCCGACCCGTTGACGCCCGCAAAGGGATTCTCGTGCAGCAGGCACACAAACCCGTGCTTGCGGGCCACGCGCTGCAGCATCTCCATCGTCAGCTGGTTGTGGTCCACGCCGATGTTGACCGTGGCATAGACCGGCGCGAGCTCGTGCTGCGCCGGGGCCACCTCGTTGTGCTGCGTCTTCGCCAGCACGCCGAGCTTCCACAGCTCCTCGTTGAGCTCCGCCATGAACGACGCGACGCGCTCGTGCAGGGAGCCGAAGTACTGGTCCTCCATCTCCTGGCCCTTCGGCGGCGGCGCGCCGAACAGGGTCCGGCCGGCCAGGCGCAGGTCGGCGCGCTTCTCGACAAACTGGCGGTCAATCAGGAAGTACTCCTGCTCGCCTCCCAGCGTCGCCGTGACCCGCTTGCTGGTGGTGTTGCCCAGGGCCCGCAGCACGCGCAGCGCCTGCTTGTTGAGCGCTTCCATCGAGCGCAGCAGCGGCGTCTTCTTGTCCAGCGCCTCGCCGGTGTACGACGCGAAGGAGGTCGGGATGAACAGCGTGGTGTTGGACCCGTCGGTCTTCACGAAGACGGGCGACGTGCAGTCCCACACGGTGTAGCCGCGCGCCTCGAAGGTGGCGCGGATGCCGCCGGACGGGAACGACGAGGCATCGGGTTCGCCCTGCGTGAGCTCCTTGCCGCTGAACTCCATCATGATGCCGCCCGTGCTCGTCGGCGAGATGAAGGAGTCGTGCTTCTCGGCCGTCATGCCGGTCATCGGCTGGAACCAGTGGCAGAAGTGCGTGGCGCCTTTCGCAATGGCCCAGTCCTTCATCGCGTTGGCCACAACGTCGGCAATGGCCAAATCCAGCTCCGTGCCTTCGTCGATCGTGGCCTTGAGCTTCTTGTACACGTTCTTCGGCAGAACCGCCTTCATCGTGGCGTCATTGAAGACGTTTTCCCCGAAGACCTCGGGAAGCCTACTGGATCCCTCTTTCGTCCCGTTGTCCATGTGCCTCGCTCCTTCGTTGCGCCGTTTGGCTGTTACCCCACGGCGACTGAATCATTCAGATACTCCAGCGATACGGTGCTCGATGCAAACATTACCTCGCCGCCCATTCGGATCCCTCTGAATCGTGTACCAACACCCTAGCAACAGCCGTGCCACAGCCCGCCACACCTACCTCATCGTATTATCCATAAACGACTTACGACACACCAGCAAAGCGGTGATGGAGCTCAATGGAGCTCGTTTGCGACATGCCTGTTACGTCTTTGAAGCTGCGAAGCTTCATTTATGTAACATTGCTCCGCACGTGAACAAGACGGAGGGAGGGCTCTACGGGACAAAGAACTGCGCAGGCATGTCAGACTTGCCCTGCAGAGCCCGAAGTTCCTCGAACGTGGCCTCCCAGTCCTTGAAGCCGCCTTCGAGTGTGGCACCAGCGTGGAACGAAGACTCGTCCTGCCCGGCGATCCACAAGACTCCGTCAATTCGCACCAACACAAGGGGGTCGATGTACACCTTGTGCGCCATCGGCGACGTCGGGTGTTGACGTCGTATCGTCGTGCAGTAGATCGTCATGCTGTCGAACTGACGGCTGCCCCCAAAAAGAACCTTCGCCTTGGTGCACGAACCGCCACGAAAGTGACGCCAACCGTTCGTGACCGTGTTGCCTGCAACAAGTCGAACATCAACCCCGAACTGGGACGCGAATTTCTTGCCCGTCGGGAGAGCGGCGGCCATCAGAGCGTTCGTGTTTCGCATCCAGGCTTGATGCCAAACCCACTTCGTCATGTTCAGCGTGTTGCTGCGGTCTTCGGATACCGGGTCTGCCATATCGAACGTCACGGGCGGCTCGAGGACCACGCCGTTGTACTCGGCCATCCATTCCGCCCATGATAGGGGCCACATCCTCCGAGCAAAGATTCTCTCATGGGCCTCGAACAGCATTTCCGGGCTGAGGCCCGCTGCTTTTGCCCGCGCCCACTCCTCCTTGCAGTAGGCCTGATCCATCGCGCCAACACCCGCTTCGGCGCCCCCCTTTCCACCCTCCTTCAGCGTCCGCGGACCGTCCCATGCCTCCAGCCCGCCCCCAGTCACCAGGATCCTGCACACGCGACTAGCACAGTTGGTGCCAACATCAACTCCAGCCTGCAGGGGCGAAGCAAGGCACAGCGCGCAGGGCCATACGATGTAACGCAGGGACCTCAAGCTCATAGGGTCAGCTTCATAGTCCACCCCCTACCCGAAATCAAGATAGGCTTCCGCTTCACGTGGAGTGGAGCGGCTGTAGCCGACGAGGAGCCGACGGATCTCCCAAGCCCTCTTCTTTTTGCTGTTTGCCCACTCGCAAGCCGTGCTTTAATGCACCGCATGCAGTCTCTTCTGGATCAGATGCAGCGCCCTGCGGATCTCCGCGCGCTGAGCAGGGAGGATTTGGATCGCCTGGCCGGCGATGTCCGCCAGCGCATCATCGACACCGTCAGCCGCACCGGCGGGCACCTGGCGGCCAACCTCGGCGTGGTGGAGATGACGATCGCCATCCTGCGGGTGTTCGATGCGCCGCGCGACAAGGTCATCTGGGACACCAGCCACCAGACCTACGCGTGGAAGCTGCTGACCGACCGTCGCGACCGCTTCCACACGCTCCGGCAGCCCGGCGGCATCTCGGGGTTTCTCAACCGCGACGAAAGCCCCTACGACGCCTTTGGAGCCGGCCACGCCGGCACCGCGCTTTCGGCCGCCCTGGGCATGGCCGTGGCGCGCGACCGCCTCGGGGGCAACGAACACGTGATCGCCGTCCTGGGCGACGCATCGGCCGGCTGCGGCATCTCCCTCGAGGCGCTGAACAACCTCGCCGGCACCACGCGCCGCCTCATCGTCATCCTCAACGACAACAAGATGTCCATCGCCAGCAACGTCGGCTCCATCTCGAACTACCTCGGCCGCCTGCTCTCCAACCCGCGCTACAACCGCTGGAAGCGATCGGTCGAAACCCTTGCCGAGCGGCTGCGCATGGGGGGGCTGCGCCGGTTCTACTACCGCATGGAGGAGGCCATCAAGAGCCTGTTCCTCCGCAGCGCGCTCTTTGAAGAGTTCGGTCTGCGCTACATCGGCCCGGTCGATGGTCATGATTTCACCAAGCTGCTCGGCGCGCTGAGCATCGCGCGCGACTCGGACCGGCCGATCATCGTCCACATGTCCACGCGCAAGGGCAAGGGATACGGGTTTGCCGAGGCCCACCCGGAAAAGTGGCACGGCGCGCCGTGCTTCGACGTGCCCACCGGCGAAATGGTGAACGTGCAGTCAAAGCCCTCGTACTCGAAAGTGTTCGGGGACGTGCTGAAGCGTCTCGGTGCCGAGGATCCCCGCATCTGCGCGATCACGGCGGGCATGTGCTCGGGCACCGGCATGGACGCCTTTGCCAAGGCCTATCCGGAGCGCTTCTTCGACGTGGGCATCTCGGAGGAGCACGCGGCGGTCTTTGCTGCCGGGTTGGCCGCGCGCGGCCTGCGGCCGGTCTACGCGGTCTACTCCACGTTTAGCCAGCGCGCCGTGGACTGCATCATCCACGACATCTGCCTGCAGCGCCTGCCGGTGCTGATCTGCCTGGATCGCGCCGGCATCGTCGGTGACGACGGCCCGACCCACCACGGCGTGTTCGACATCCCGCTGCTGCGCCCGACGCCCAACCTCACGATCATGCAGCCGGCCGATGAGGCCGAACTCGCCTCCATGGTGGTGACCGCGCTCCGGTCGGACGCCCCGTGCGTGATTCGCTACCCGCGCGGTGCGGGCACCGGCGCGGACGTGCCGGAGAGGCCGGAGCCCATCCTCGTCGGCAAGGCCGTCGTCGTGCGCGCGGGGAAGCGCGCCGCCATCTGGGCCCTGGGCGACATGCTGCCCGCCGCGCTGGCGGCCGCCGAACACCTCGCCGGCGAGGGCATCGACGCCGCCGTGGTCAACCCCCGCTTCGTCCGTCCGCTGGACACCGCCCTGCTGGACGCCCAGGCCGCCGAGGCTGCCGCAATCGTCACGATCGAGAACGGCATGGTGAGCGGCGGCTTCGGATCGGCCGTCGCCGAGCACCTCTGCCAGCGCGGCTACGCCGGCCGCGTGACCCTGATGGGATGGCCCGACACCTTCGTGCCGCAAGGCGCGCCTGAGCTGCTGCTGCACCGCTACGGCCTGACCGCCGGCCACATCGTCACCGCCGTCAAGACGGCGCTCCTCGGGCATCATCCGGCGAAGTGACGGGAGGCGCCGCTTGCGACGCAGCCGCCACCGCAACGGCCCTCCAACAATTGACACGCGGGCAGATCTGATTGTATTCTGCTATCACAACAGTAGCAGAGGTGTATTATGGCTGCGATCATCGTCCGGGATTTGCCCTCGGGCCTGCACCAGCGGTTGAAGAAAGAGGCCCAGCGGCACCACCGGTCCATGAACCGCGAAATCATCGCCATCCTTGAGAAGGAGATGAACGTCACGCGGACGGCTGAACTCCCGCCGCTCGTGAAGCCATCGGTGCCGGTTGACGGCCGTTCGATTGCTGACGCCCTTCGCAAAGCGCGAGATGAGCGGCCATGATCGTCGTGGATGCAAACGTTGTCATCTACCTCGTGTACGAGACATCCTTCAGCCCTCTTGCGCGCCAGGTCTACGCAACCGATCCCGATTGGGTGGTTCCCGAGCTCTGGGAGGCGGAGGTCTTGAACGGGTTGACGAACGAAATACGAGCGGGGCACACGCAGCTCGAACACGCCATCCTGGCAGCCGGCAACGCCGCCTCGATCCTGACAGGCAGGGCTTATCCGTGCGATCGGGCAACCGTCCTCCGCACGGCGCACGAGGCGCGCTTGACGGCCTATGACGCGTACTACGTCACGCTGGCTCGATCGCTGAATGTGGTGCTCGTTACGGAGGATGGCAGAATCAAGAAGAGCTGCCCGGATGTGGCCCGGTCTTTGAAAGGGTTTCTGGGGTTGCAGGACAGGTCATCCGTCGTACGAGAAAGGAAAGCTGCGTGCCGGACACGGTGCGGGAAGTAACTGCCATGGGCATGTTCAATGCCCGGGGATCAACATGCCCAAGGAACGACTTGATATTCTGGTGGCCCGGCTGGGCCTGGCGGAAAGCCGCGAGCAGGCGCAGCGGCTGATCTTGGCCGGCCAGGTGCTGGTGGACGGCCACGCGGCGGCCAAGGCCGGCGTGCGCATTGACGAAACCGCCAGCGTCGAACTCAAGGCGCGGCCGCGCTTCGTCAGCCGGGGCGGCGACAAGCTGGAGGGGGCGTTCGTCGCCTTCCCCCTGGACGTCACCGGCCGGATTTGCCTCGACGTGGGCGCGTCGACGGGCGGGTTCACGGACTGCCTGCTGCAGCACGGCGCCGCGCGCGTGTACGCGGTGGATGTCGGCCGCGCCCAGCTCCATCCGCGCGTCGCTCAGGACCCGCGCGTGGTGGTGATGGACGGGCTCAATGCGCGGCACCTTGCCCCCGCGGACATCCCTGAGCCCATTCAGTTCGCCTGCGTGGACGTGAGCTTCATCTCGTTGACCAAGGTGCTGCCGGCTGTTATACAGGCCCTCGTCGGGGGGGCGCACCTGGTCACGCTGATCAAGCCCCAGTTCGAGGCGGGACGCGAGCAGGTCGGCCGCGGCGGGGTGGTGAGGGACGAGTCCGTGCGACTGGCCGTGGTCGAGCGGATGAGGGCGTTCTGCACGACAACACTGGCGCTGGAATGGCGAGGGAGTTGCGAATCCCCGCTTCGCGGCCCGGCCGGAAACGTGGAGTTCCTGGCATGGCTGACAGTTCCGGCGGGGAGCGGCGGCACAACATGAAAACTCTGGGGCTTTCCGCCAACGCGTCCAAGCCGAGTGTCGCAGCCCTGCTGGGACGGATTCTGCCGCTGGCGCATCGCCATGGCCTGGAGGTCATCGCCGACCCGCAGACCGCCGCCCTGACGCCCGGCCTGAAGGCGGTCCCGTTCCCCGCGCTGTCCGACCAGTCCGAGGTGGTGATGGTTCTCGGGGGCGACGGCACGCTGCTGAGCGTCGTCGCGCAGCTGGCGGGATCCCTCACCCCGGTGCTCGGGGTCAACATCGGAGGCCTGGGGTTTCTGACCAGCGTGGCGGAGGACGAAATCGAGGGCGCCGTGGCCAGCCTGGCATCGGGCGACTTTTCGATCTACGACAGCCCGCTCGTCGAGGCCTCGATCCAGGGGGGGCACGCGGGCGGCGACGTCTACCACGGCCTCAACGAGATCGCCGTGGCCCGCGGAAACACGCTGCGGGTGGTTCACCTGGAGGTCGGCATCGACGGCGACCGCGTGACCACCTACTCGTGCGACGGCATCCTCGTGGCAACCCCTCTGGGCAGCACCGGCTACTCGCTTTCGGCCGGCGGCCCGATTCTGACGCCCACCACGCCGGCGTTCGTCATCAGCGTCATCTGCCCGCACAGCCTCGGATCGCGGCCGCTGGTCGTGCCGGACGCCTGCGAGATCACGATCCGCACGGCCGAGAGGGGCGAGGAGCTGATCCTGGCCGCCGACGGACAGGCGGGGCAGCGTGTGCCGCCCGGCCACACGGTTCACGTGCGGCGCAGCACGCGCGTCGCGCGCCTCATCCGCCTGCCGGGCCACAGCTACTACTCAGTGCTACGGCAGAAACTCAACTGGCGCGGATCCAACGTGCGGTAGTGCGTCGAGCGGAGTACAGCCCTGGCGGACCTGCGGGTCGCCAGTGAAGGGAAAGCATGACTGGCGCAGCTGAAGGGGACACGCAACCGGGCTCGTGGCGGCACTGGGCGCAGAGCCCTGTCCTGCGCGCCGCCGTATGCGTTGCGGCGTCCGTCATCGTCTGGAAATGGACCTCCAAGGCTCCTGCCCAGGCCCTGATGTGGGGCGCTTCACTGTGGGCCGTGTACCGCCATCCCGGCGCGCTGCGGGCCTGGAGCTGTCGCACGGGCATGCTGTTCGGCGCGGCCGCCGTCTACATGCTGGCCGCGTTCGCCTGGAGTGAATTCCCGGCCGAATCCCTGAAGGATGCGGCCCGGCTGGCCCCCATCCTGGCCGTGACCGCAGCCCTGCCGGCGCTCCTTCGCAGCGCCCGCGGGGCTGCCGCCGGCATCCTGGCCACGGCCGTCGCGCTGACCCTGATCCTGGGCGCGGACCTCGTGCGGCTCGCCTGGATCCTGGGGGCGGACGCCCTGCGCCTGGCCCACGAGTATGAGCCCTTCGCGATCGGCCACTCGCCCAACGTGGGCGGAGCGGCCGCCGCGGCTGCGGCGATCGTAATGGGTCTGGCGGCGCTGAACCGCGCGTGGTCCGCGCGCTGCCGGGCTGCAGCGGCCCTAGCGGCGTGCCTGAACCTCACTTACCTCGTGGTCATCGCCTCGCGCGGCGCACAGGCGGCCCTGGCGGCCACCTGCGTGGTCGCCGCCCTGCTCGTCCCGAGCCGCCACTGGATTCGCGCGCTGTGCCTGGCCGCGATCCTGGGAGCGGCAACGGTGTTCGCGGTGAAGCCGGAATGGATCAACCCCCGCTTCAAGGACCCGATCTCCATGCGCGGCTTCGCCGACCGCGACGTCGTGTGGCGCCACACCTGGCGCCTGTCGCGCGAGCAGCATCCCGCGCTGGGGCACGGCTATGGCCCGCGCGTCTTCCGGAACGTCTACACGGCGTCGCATCCGCCCTACTCCCGGTTCGACTTCCAGCACCCGCACCACTACGGGCTGTCCGCGCTCTTCGCCTTCGGCTGGGTGGGCGCGGCTCTGCTCGCGGCCGCGTGGGCCTCCCTGGCGTGGGATGCCATCCGGGCGGCGGGGCGCCGCGTCCCGGTGAGCCTGCGCTATCCCGCGCTGGCGGCGGCGCTGCTCCTGGCTTACGTGCACGCGTTCGGCATGGCCGACTTTCCCGGCAGCGCCGTGCGGATGATCATGCTGTGGCTGATCCCCTGCACGCTGCTGGCGGCGCAGACGGAACGCGACGCCTAGCCCCTCTCACGCCACGCGGGTCACCACCACATCCGGGTGCGGATGGGCGCTGAGCCCCTGATCGCAGCGGGGGGATTTCAGCCGCAGGCGGTACCGCGCAAGGTTCGGCCCCTCGCGCCACCCCTCGTGACGGGGCGGATGCCAGATGTGGGTGACGAACGCACGGGTCAAAAGCGGCACCGGGCGCACGCCGGCCATGTAGAGGCGACGGCCGAGGTCATCATCCTCCTGCCCCCACCCCACGTAAGCCTCATCGAAGCCGTTCACGGCCAGCAGGTCGGCTCGCCACACGCAGATGTTGCCGGACGAAAGCGAAGGCCGGGTCGGCTTGAAAGGAAGGCGAAGCCGGCGCATCAGCGCGTAGCCCGAGTATTTCAGCTGCTGCCCTTTGAGCTTCTTCCAGGCGCGCGGATCACGCCAGGCCTCAAACTCGCCGCTGTCCACCGTCGCCGAGGTCATGCGCTCCGACTCCGCCTGGGACAACGGAAAGATACGGGCCAGGCAGGCGCGCCGCGGCCCCGCGTAGCGGAGATGCGTTTCGAGCCAGTCGGCGTGGGGAACCGTGTCCTGGTCGAGGCAGGCCAGCAGGTCGCCCCGGGCCCGGTGGATGGCGTTGTTGCGGCTGCGGGCGGCGCGAAAGCCTTCGTCCGGCTGCCAGAGGTGGAACACCTCAAAGGGCGCCCCGGCGCACGCCCCGCGCAGCGCCGCATCCAGCGGCGGCGCGGACCCGTCATCGGCCACGATCACCTCGCGCGGGAGCACCGTCTGGCGGCAAAGCCCGCGCACCACCAGCCGCAGCGCCTCGGGCGACTGGTACGCGCTGACGATCACCGAGACGTCCGGCCTCACCGGTGCGACGCTCACGGACGCCCTTCCCCCGCGGCCACAGCAGCCCGCAAGGCGGCCTCGTAGACGGTCCGCACCGGCACGCCGCGCTCTGCCGCCCGGGCCGCGCAGTCGTCGTGCTCCGGCTTGCGGGTGATGTCGCGGCCGTGGAGCGTACCGACCTTGACGCCCACCGCACCGTACTCCGTCTCCACGCTCTCGATGCGGCGCGCCAGCACGGTCCGCTCCACCGGGTAGCAGCGGATCCCGAAGGTGAGGGTCTCCGCGAAGATCAGGGCCTCCATCGCCCCGCGGTCGCCCGGACGGGCCAGCACGGTCAGCAACATGCCCGGGCGCTGCTTCTTCATCTGCACCGCCGTCGTGAACACGTCCAGCGCCCCGGCGGCCAGCAGCCGCCCCGTGAGGGCGCCGACAAGCTCGGGAACCGTGTCGTCGAGATTGCACTCGAGGACGAGGCAGGAGTCGCCCTCGCCCCCCTCGCCGCCGGCGACCTCCGCCGACTCAAAGAGGCTGGCCCTGAGAACGTTGGCCCGCCCCTTCAGCGTGCGATGCCCCACGCCGTAGCCGGCCCCGAGCAGCCGCCCCCGCCCCCCTGCGGCGGAGGGAAGATCCAGTGCCCACGAGGTCAGCAGCGCCGCGCCCGTGGGGGTCACCAGCTCGCAGGCCTCTTCGGTCTGCACCACCTCGAAGCCCTTGAGCAATTCGACCACGGCCGGCACGGGCAGCGGCAGCACCCCATGATCGCCGCGCGTTGTGCCGAGCCCCACGGGCAGGGGGCCAAGGGCGACGGCCTCCGCCCCCAGCACATCCAGCGCGGCGCAGGCGCCCACCACGTCGATGATCGAATCCATCGCTCCGACCTCGTGGAAATGCACCTGGTTCGAGGTGCTGCCGTGAACCCTGGCCTCGGCTTCCGCCAGACGCTCGAACACGCGGATGCTCAGCCGCTTGACCCGCTTCGGCAGAGGGCTCGCCTCGATCATGCCCCGGATGTCCGACAGCCGCCGGTGCGGATGATGCTCCTCGGGCACGTGGACCTGCACGCGAACCCCGGCCAGACCGCCCGAGACCGCGGGGGCGGACTCGATCCGGAACGTCTCGATCGGCAGGCGCCGCAGCAGGGCTTCGACGTGCGCGAGGTCGGCGCCCGCGGCCGTCAGCGCCGCCAGCACCATGTCGCCGCTGGCCCCGCCCACACTGTCGAAACGGATGGTTTTCATGACGTTGGAAGAGAGGCTACCACGGATGTCCGCGGCGATCAAACGCGCTTGTTCGCCCGGGCCGGGCGCGCCCTGCGCGAGGCGGCGGAGGCCTGGCTGTTGATCAGCGCCGCGCTGACGCCGGCCCCGAACCCGTTATCGATGTTCACCACGCTGATTCCCGGCACGCAGCTGTTGAGCATGGCCATCAGCGCCACCTGCCCGCCCTGGCCGGTCCCGTAGCCCACGCTCGTCGGCACCGCGATCAGGGGCGCGCGGATCAGCCCCCCGACCACCGAGGGCAGCGCGCCTTCCATGCCCGCCACGACCACGACGCAGCGCGCCCGGCGCAGGAGATCGAGGTGGCGAAGCAGGCGGTGGATGCTGGCCACCCCGACATCGACCACCAGTTCCACACGGGCGCCCATGCGGCGGGCTGTCAGCGCCGCCTCCGAGGCCACGGGCAGGTCACTCGTCCCCGCGCACACCACGGCCACAAGGCCGCGCGGCCGGGGCAGCGGCGAGCTGTCCAGCGTCAGCGCCCGGGCATCGGCATGGTGCACGGCCTGCGGCAGCGCCGCGCGGACGGCGGCGACCTGCTCCGCGCTGACCCGCGTGGCAAACGCGCTCTGCCCCGCGCGGTGCATGGCCCGCATGATCGCCACCACCTGTTCCGCCGTCTTGCCCGGGGAGTAGATCACCTCGGGAAGCCCGCGGCGGTGCCAGCGGTCCATGTCCAGGTGCGCGAACCCCAGATCGCCCTGCACGCAGGCGCCCAGGCGGCGCGCGGCAGCCCCCAGGTCCAGTCGACCGGCCTTGAACGCGTGCAAGATGTGCTCAACCGTTTCCATATCGGCCCCCTTTTACGCTGTAAGCGGGCGGGTTGCAATGCAAGAGCCCGCCGGGCTGAAGGGTTCGGCTTGATCTCCTGACGGTGTTGATACCATAATTCGCCGCAGTTGTGATTGGTGTGTTCCACAGCGGACGGCAGTGAGGCAGGCAACCATGGACCGAAGACAGACCCCGCGGATTCCCGATGGCAGCAGCGCGGCCGTCACCATCCTCTCCGCCCCGGCCGCGCCCGAACTGGAGGGGCAGACCTTCTTCTGCCTTGCCGAGAACATCTCCGAAGGCGGCCTGATGATCCGCGTCGGCGTGCCCGTGCCGCAGGGCTCGGTTCTCGAGGCCCGCGTGGCGTTCAAGGAGCCCATCCGCTCGTTCAACCTGACGGGACGGGTGGCCTGGGTCGACCCGCACGGGGTTCCGGGGCGCGGGTTCTCCCTGGGGATCGAGTTCACCTCAGGCAAAGGCCGCGACGTAGAGACGTGGCGCGAAATCGTGAACAAGAAGTCGCTCTATTTCGGCGCCGACGAGCTGACCTTCACGCCTGACAAACAGGCCTGATCCGCAGGGGCCGCCCTGTTCGCCGGCCATCAGGCCAGGCCGAAGTCGATCCGCCGGCTGGCAAAGTCGGCCTGCACCGGGAACACCTTCATCTTGTTGCCGATTTTGTACGTGCGCTTGCCGGCTTTCAGCGTCTGGCCCTGCGCGTTGAACTTCACGAACTGGTCCGACAGGGCCGACACGTGCACCAGTCCGGAGACCAGCAGTTCGGGCACATCGATGAAGAGCCCGAAGTTCACGACCCGCACGACGACGGCGTCATACGTGCGCGGAGACTGGGACTGGATTTGATCCGACAGGAAGCGGTACTTCTTCATCTCCACCGCGTCGCGCTCGGCCTGCTCCGCGGTCTGCTCGGTCTGCGTGCACGAGAAGGCGATGGATTGCAGCTCGCTCTTGCGATACGGCGCTTTGGCCCGGGTCAGCGTGCTCGCCAGCTCACGGTGCGTGATCAGGTCCGTATAGCGGCGGATCGGCGACGTGAAGTGCGCGTAGTACTTCTTGGCCAGGCCGAAATGCCCGGTTGCATCCGCAGAGTAGACCGCGCGCTTCATGCTGCGCAGAACGGCCACGCGCACGTGATACTCCATCGGGTCCCCCTTCACGGAGCGCAGGAAGGCGGCGAGGTTGCGCCGCTCGAGCAGGTTGCCGGGCGAATAGCCCAGGGACTGCATCTCGCCGCTCAGCTCTTCGAGCTTCTCCTCGTCCGGCGGCTCGTGCAGCCGCGCGATCTGGGGCAGGCCTCGGTTGGCCAGTTCCGTCGCCACGGCCTCGTTGGCCGCAACCATGCACTCCTCGACCAACTGGTGCGACGGATCGCTGGCGTTGGCGCGCACATCGATCATGCGGCCCTCGTCGTCCAGCACGATCTCGCACTCGGGCACGTCCAGCTCCAGCGCATGCCGGGCATAGCGACGCTGCCGCAGCTGCTGCGCCAGCCGGTGGAGGTCCCGGATCAGGGCGCCCGCCTCGCCGGTCACATCGGGCGGGTCGAGCCGGCCGCTCACCCGGCCGAGGTCCGGCAGCCGCCGTCCCTCGATCACGGCCATCGCCTCCTCGTAGACCAGGCGCAGGCGCGAGCGGATGACCGAGCGGCAGAAGCGGCGCGCCACGATGTCGCCGTCGTCGTCCAGGGTCATGAACACCGAGAAGGTCAGCCGGTCTTCGTCCGGCTTCAGGCTGCAGGCGCCGTTGGACAACTGCTCCGGCAGCATTGGGAGCACCTTGTCGGGCAGATACACGCTGTTGCCGCGCTGGCGGGCTTCAATGTCCAGCGCGCTGTCGGGCGTGACATAGTGCGAGACGTCCGCGATGTGCACGCCCAGCACGCGCCGGCCCTGGTCGTCGAGCTGCAGGGACAGCGCGTCGTCGAAGTCGCGGGCCCGGATCGGGTCGATCGTCAGGATGTACAGCCCGCGCAGGTCCTCGCGCGGCCCCGGCTTCGACACGCGGGCCGAAACGGTTTCGGCCTCCCGCACAACGCCCGCCGGAAAGGTGTCGCGCAGGCCGTGGTGCCGGACGACCGAGAGGGTGTCCACATCGGGCCGGTCGGCGGGGCCGAGCACCTCGATGATCTCGCCCTCCGGGTTGACGTGCTTGTTGTCCCACTGGGTAAAGCGCACGACAACGCGGTCGCCTTCCTTGGCCCCCGCGGGGTCGGGCACATAGAGGTCCTTGGAGTACGACGAGTCAATGGGCACGACCACCAGAAAGCGCCCGGAGGTGTTCAGCGTCCCGACGATCTCGAGGCGGCCCCGCTCCAGCACCCGGATGATGCGGCCCGACTCGCCGCGTTCATCGGCGTGCTCGGCATCGCGATGCAGCCTCACCAGGACGCGGTCGCCCGGCAGTGCGGTGCTCATGTCCTCGGCGGCCACGAACACGCTGCGGCCCGTAGCGGCTTCGGTCACGAAGCCCTTGCCCGAGCGCAGCACGCGCAGCACGCCTCCGACCAGGTCGGCCGGGCGGCCCAGCGCATAGCGGTGGGCGCGGACGACGACAATCACGCCGTCGCGGACGAGCTGGTGCAGCGTCCGCTCCAGGTGCTTGCGGGCGCTCCCCTCCAATCTCAGCAGGTCAGCCAGCTCCGGAACGGTCGGCGGAGTATCAATGTGCTCGCCGAGGATCTCGACGATTTGTGTATTCAGGTCTTTGTCGCTCATAGAGGGTGTGGTGCGGCCAATGGCCAGCGGGGCATCGTCAACAGGTGAAGGTCAGCGGCCGTGGACGAAGACAGCAGGCCGTAAGACAGTGAAAGCGCGTGATGCGCTGAATCAGAGATGAACACGGGCGGAATATCCCACACGCCAGGCACCCGTGTCGAGGACGAAATTTTGCGCGAACGCATCTGGGGGGTCTTCCCGCTTCGATTCGGATCCCCTTGGACGGCCAGTTAAGCGCTAATCCCCATCCGAGTCCTAATCTTCATCTTTATCGTAATCCATTATGCGCGAGTGGATTAAGAGCAAGATTAGGATTAAGACGGCAAGGACCCCTTAAGGAAACGCCATTCGATACCGATGCCGACGCTGACCTCAAGACCAGCGTTGCCTGGCCGGAAACGGACGGGTACCATCGCGTCCATGAACCGCAGAGGGTATGCGTGGATGCTGGCCCAGCTCCTGGGCCTGGCTTTGTGCATTCCCGGGGCCCAAGCGGGCCATGTGGCGCTGCGCGTCTTTGCCGAGACCGTCGTCGTGTCGAACAGGGTGCAGCTGACGGCAGACGTCGTGAATCGGGGCGACGAGCCCGCGCGGGACGTGGCCCTGCTCTGCCGCTTCTCCGGCAGGGATGTCAGTGCTCACGTGGCGGACCGCCTCGGGCCGGCGGAGCATGCGACCCTCCGATTGAATCTGGGCCCGCAACCGGCTGGTCCGGGTGACTCCCCCATCCTGCTGAAACTCAACTACACCGACCCGCGCGGCTACCCGGCCTCCCTCTGGAGCACCGACGCGCTGATCGACGAGTCGATTGAACCTACGCCGGCTGACGTTTCTCTGCGGGTCGAGGACTGCGACGTCGCCCCGGCCGCCCCCCTGAGGATGCGGGTTACAGCCTCGGCCGATGCGCCGCTCACGGACGTGCGCCTGACGGTCCTGCTGCCCGACGAATTCGCTCCGACGGGCGAGGGGCTGCGGGTCAGGTGCGGCGGCGGCCAGACTGCGGAGGCGACCTCGACCGTATCCAATCGCCACGCTCTGGCGGGCAGCGTGTACCGTGCGTGCGTGGTGGCCGAATGGCTGCAGAAGGACCAGCGTCGCTTCGCTGCCTCAGAAGCGTTCGTGGTCGTCCCCGCGCACCAGAATGTTCTCGTGTCGCACCGTATCGAGTGCCTGGTGGCGGCCGGCGCAATCCTGCTGGCCTTCGCGGTTGCCCAGGCAGCCGTCTTCTGGCGTCGCCGGCGACTCAAGCCCCCGGCTGTGGTCCCGCCCGACACTCGCGCTGGACTCCGGACAGTCGAACTCCTTGCCGTGCTGGCCGTGATCGGGTGGTTCCTAGCCGACCACATCCCGCCGGCGCTCCTGTGCCGCGACACCGCGATCGCCGGCGGCGACACGGTGGCCCATACGTACCTGGCGGCGCACATGCGCGAGAGCCTCTTCAGTCACGCCCGCATCCTGTCCTGGGCCGGCGGGTGGTGGTGCGGTTTCCCCGCCTTCCAATACTACTTCCCCCTGCCCTACGTGCTGATGGCCGCGCTGTCGCTCCTGCTGCCGCTCAACGTGGCCCTGAAGTGGGTGTCCGTCCTTGGCATTTTCGCCCTGCCCGCCGCCGCCGGGTACTCGGCCACGCGGCTGCGGCTGCCCCGCCCGGGACCGGCTCTCGTCGCGCTCGCCACGGTGCCGCTGCTGTTTGATCGCACGCACACGATGTGGGGCGTCAACCTCTACAGCACGCTTGCGGGCATGATCGCCAACAGCATCAGCTTCGCGCTCATGCTGGTGGCGATCGGGGCGGCCTGGCGCGATGCCGACGAAGGGAGGCTCCGGCTCCGCAGCGTGCTTCTGCTGGCCGCCGTGATCGGCTCGCACTTCTTCACCTCGGTCATGACGGCGTCCGTCCTGGTTCTCCTGCCGCTGCTGCGACCCCGCGCGGGGTTCGTGGCCGCGCTCCGCGTCCTGGCCGCGGAAGGCGCGCTGGCGGCCCTGCTCATGGCCTGGTGGCTGGTGCCACTCGTGGCCAAGAGCGGGAGCGCGATCGACTTCGGCGTCAACTGGGACGTCGCCCTTCTATCGAGCCTGCCGCACTACGTCTTGATCCTGGCCCCCTTCGCCGCCGCCGGCGCCTGCGCGTCGAGGTGGCTCGGGGGCGGGCGGTTCATGCTCCTGACCCTGTGGTCGGCCCTTACCGCCGCCGCCTTGTTCGTTTTCGGCTACGGGCTTTCCCCGGTTTTCGTCAATGTCCGCCTGTGGCCCTTCGTGGCGTATGCGGCGGGGGCCGCCGGCGCGGGCTTCCTCGGCATCCTCCTGTCACGCACACGATTCAGCGGCCTGGCCGTGGCCGCCGTGGCGCTGGTCGCGCTGTCGTGGGGCGCGGGCGACCGCAATGACGTGCGGTCGTGGGCGGAGTGGAACTACTCGGGCCTCGAAGCCAAGCCCCGCTGGCCTGTGCTGCGCGACCTGGTGCTGCCGCTCGACGGCACGCCGGGACGCCTGGCCAACGACCTGCACGATGACAACAACACTCTCGGATCCTCCCGGGTTTTCGAATCCGTTCCCGCCCTCATCCACAAGCCGGTCCTCGAGGGCGGACTGGTCAACTCCGCCCTCGGGAGCCTGCTGGCGTACTACATCCAGGGCGAAACCAGCGACGCGGCCGCCGGCTTCCCCACGATGCTGACGCCGGGCGCGTTCAACATCACCAACGCCACCCGCCATTTGGAGCTGGCCAACGTGAAGCATTTCATCGCCCACAGCCCGCGCACGCGGGCCGCGCTGGACTCGACACCCCAGTGGTGGCGCCGCATCGGGTCGGTCGATGACTGGTCGCTCTATGAGCTCACGACGCACGCCGGCCGCACGGTCACCGTGCTGGACGGCCCGCTCGAAGCGGTGCAAACCGGGCACTGGACGCGCACGGCGCTCGACTGGCTGTACCGCATCGACGCGCTCCCTCATCCGTTCATCCTTGCCGACAGCGCACACCCGGCGCCGCCGGAGGCCGGGCGTGTCCTGGGCCCGGACGAGTTCGGCGCGCGGCTCGAGAGCTTGCCGGCGTGGGATGCGCGGCAGCCGCCCGCGTGGGTCACCAACAGCGCGCCCGTCGAGTGGGAGGATGTCAGCGACCGCCACATCCGGTTCCGCACGCGGGCCGTCGGCAGGCCCCACCTGGTCAAGTGCGCGTGGTTCCCGAACTGGAAGGTGCGCGGGGCCCCGGCAGTGCACAGGGTCACCCCGCTGTTCATGCTCGTGGTGCCGACCGCGCCTGACGTTGAGCTTTACTACGGGTCCACGCCGGCCGACAATGCCGGCCGACTCCTGAGCATGCTGGGCGCCGCTCTGTGCGCCGGCTGGGTGTGGCGCCGGGCGCGCATGAACCGTCAGGCGCGGGGATGAACTGAGTATGGGTGCGGCGCGCATCTGGATCCTGAAACAGCTGGACGCCACGTTGGGCCGGGCCGCCTGCCGCGTGGCCGGCGCCGCCTTGTACCGCTCGCACCGCGAGATCCATCTGGACGCCGTGGATCCCGCCCGCCTTCGCCGCATCCTCGTGATCCGCCCCGGAGGCATGGGCGACATGCTGCAGCTCGTGCCGACCCTTCGCCGGCTCGCCGCGGCGACCCCGGCGGCACGGGTGGATCTGGTGTGCGAGCGCCGCAACCGCGCGGTCGCCACGCTGGCCGGCCTGAACGTGGACATCCTGTGCTACGATGCGGAACCGGCACGCACCGTCGCCCGCCTCTTGAACACGCGCTACGACGTCGCGATCGACACCGAGCAGTTCCACCATTTCTCCGCCGTCATGGCCTGGATCAGCGGCGCCCCGGTCCGGATCGGTTTCAATATCAATCCGGTCCGAAACCCGGCCTACACGCACCTCGTCAACTACGCAGCCGACGGGCCCGAGGCGCGTCAATTCAGCAGCCTGCTGCGGCCGCTGGGGATCGCCGACGGCACCCCCGCGGCCATCCAGGGAGCCCTCAGCGGCGCGGCGCTGCCCGAGGCGCCGGCGGCCGTGCGCGCCTTGCCGCGCTATGCCGCGGTGCATGCCGGCGGCAGCGCGGCGATCAAGCAGTGGGGCCTAGACCGCTTTTCCGCGCTGTGCTCGGACTTGATGGCACGACAGGGGCTGACGCCGGTGGTGGTTGGCGACCGGCGGGATCGCGAGGTGTGGGTTGGCTCGCAGGGTCGCGCAGCCGCCGCCGCAGACGGAACCGTGGTGACCGCCGGCGAGCTGTCGCTGCCGCAGACGGCGGCTGTGATCGCGCGCTCGGCCGTGTTTGTAGGCGGGGACTCAGGGCTGGCCCATCTCGCCGTCGCGCTGGGCGTGCCCTCGGTCGTTCTCTTCGGCCCCAGCGACGAGCGCAAATGGGGCGTTGTGGACGGGCGGCACGCGGTGGCCAGCCATTCTGTCCCCTGCCGTCCGTGCTGCGTCTTCGGATATCACAAGCCCTGCCACGCCGTGGCGTGCCTCCGAGGCATCACCGTCGAACAGGTGGCCGAGGCCGTCTCGAAGGTCGTGGGCTGAGGCTGGCGGCAGCAGGTTCCACTCGAGACGGGGGACGAGAGAGAGAGAGCGGGTTCGGGGTTCAGGGGGAAATGTCACCATAACCTTGGCTCCCATCCCCGGCCCGCGGCTATCCGTCGCGCATGCGGGCACGCTGGGCGGCCTCAAGGCGCTTGCGCAGACCCTCGAACTGGTCGGAGGGCTTCGCCCAGTAGAGGGCCTCTTCCGCTTTCTCCAAATCCCCGGCCCGCAGGTAAAGGTCGACGAGAAACACGTGGTTGAACGGTTCCCAGAAGTGCCGCTCCACGTAGGGAGCCCAGACGTCCAGCGCCGCCCGCGGCGACTTCAGGGCCAGTACGTCCGCCCAGAGCTGGACAGTCTCGCTGTTATACGGATTCAGCCGGTAGCCGCGCTCGGCCCACCTTGCCGCCGCGGCGACCAAGGCCTCGGACTCAGCGACGGTGGCAGCCTGGTGGCGGCCATGAAAGGCCTGCTTCCCCGCCCAGATGCTGACGTAGTAATCGAACGGGTAGAAGGCCGCGGCCCGCTGCGACAGGGCCAGCGCCTGCGTCAGGTCGCGCCGGCCGACGCCGTAGCGGGAGTGGAAGTAGCTGATCTCCCCCACCGCCGCAGACACGCCGTACACCAGGCCCATCAGCGACAACGCGGCAACGGCGAGAGGGAACCAACGCGCCGAACGGGAACGATCGAGTGACACGGACGGACCTCCGAGACCCCGCTGCGAGCCTGAAGCCGGCGGGGTTACATCCATCGCCGCGGCACGAAGACCTCATCACCCCGCCGCAGGAGGGGATCCTCGTCCTTGCCGCTGTATACGCGCTCCATGTCGAAAATCATAACCTCGCTGCCGCGCTTGACCTGAACCTTGCCTCGGTTCGCGTATTCGGTGAAGCCGCTGGCCACCGTGATCGCCTTGCCGAGGCTCATCGCTCCGGTCAGCGCATACCGCCCTTCGCGCTTGACCTCGCCACGCACGAAGAACTCGTCATCCAGCGACACCACCGTCACGCTGACGTACTTGTAGATCTTGCCCTCGATGTAGGCCCGCTCGATCTCGTCCTCAACCTGCGATGTGGTCTTGCCCGCCGCCTGCATCTCCCCAATGCGGGGAAGTCGCACGCAGCCGCGGTCGTCAACCACATCCTCGAACTTCTGAGGCTCCGGACCATCCACCATGATGGTCAGCCGATCGCCGCCCATGATCGTCCGCAACGGCGTCGAGGACTCAATCCCCGGGCCGCCCACCACGGGCTCGGACGGCGGAACGGCGACGGGCCCGGTCTCGACAGGGGGAGGCACCG
>CAZJBP010000025.1:20624-26130 GCA_964544115.1 uncultured Victivallales bacterium
TTGGTCGACGGGTGAAGCTCCTCAAACCACGCGCCCTGGCGATCGACATCCGGACGATAGCGAGGCAGGCGCAGATCCTGAACGCCGCCCCGGGAAAACGTCATACAGCCGGTAACGCACAGCATCGCCCCGGCTGCAGCTGCCAGCCAGAGTGCTGACCACGGGTTCGACACGAGGAACCAGGATTTGAGCCGCCGATCAAGCATGATGCTTTCCACCCCGTCTACGCCTTCGGATTCGCCTCGTCCTGAGGGCGCGAACGCGTGTAGGCGTACGAATAGTAGTGACCGTAGTAATAGTAGGAGTAATCGCGCGAAATGTTGATGTTGTTCAGCACCACGCCCACAACCGTCGCCCCCACGTTCTCCACCATCGCCTTGGCCCGGTTGGACACCGCCTTCGGGTGTTTGCGGTGTTGGACGACCAGCAGCACGCCGTCGACCTCGCGGGCCAGGAGGGACGCATCGCTGACTCCGGTGATCGGAGGTCCGTCGAACAGGACAAGGTCATACAACCCCTTGAGTTCGTTGATCAATTGCTTCATGCGCACCGTGTCCAGAAGCCCGTGATGCCCGGTGCCCAGTTTGCCGCTGGGCATCAGGTCGAGGTTGGCCATCGCGGTGTGCTGAATCACGTCAGACGCCTCTTTCTCGCCCACAAGCACGTTCGCCAGCCCCTGGTCCTTGGATACGCCCAGGATCTTGTGCTGGGTGGGCCGGTGCAGGTCGGAATCCACGATCAGCACCTTCTCGCCCAGGCGGGCCGACACATAGGCCAGGTTAAACAGCGTCAGCGACTTGCCTTCGCCGGCGCTGCCACTGGTGACGGAGAACACCTTGCCGCCCGGGGCCCGCTTCGAGAACCTGAGGTTCGTGCGGAGGATGCGGTAGGCCTCCGAGTGGGCTGTGTCCGTGTCTTCGCTGTTGAGCGGCCGCACGCGCTGCGGGATCACCCCCAACACCGGAACGCCCATGTATTTCTCGACGTCCTCAACCGTCTTGACCGAGGTGTCGAGGTATTCGACGAAATACGCAAGGGCCACGCCCGCCCCCAGCCCCACGATGATGCTCAGGATCACGTTCAGGAGAATGTCGGGGCTGACCGGGTCATCCTTGGCGGGTGCGCGAGCCGGCTGCACGGGCTCCACGATCGTGCGGGGAATGCGCATCTCGATCTGTTCCTGCAGATAGCGAGCCTCCAGCGAGTCGCGAATGGTCCGCGCGTGGTTCAGCTCCTCGGTCGCCTTTTCGAACTCACGGTTGGCGCCGCTCGCGTGCGTACGGGCGAGCTGCTTAAGCTCGCCGAGTTCCTTCTCAATGATATCCAGCTTGTCCTTCTCCGCCTGGTACTCCAGCAGGATACCCGTCTTCAGCCCCCTCAGCGCGTCGTTGATCTTCGCGGTCAACTCACCCACAACGACCTGCATGTCGATAACTTTTGGGTGCTTCTCTCCATAGCTCTCGAGCAATCGGGCCAGTTCCACCTCGTTCTTGCGCTTGTCCGCCACCATCTGGGAAAGGACGGGGTCGCCCAGCGAGGTCGATGCGGCAACCAGGTCGTTTGAGCTCAGAGCCGTAACGCCCTTCAGCCGCGACTCCTTTTCGGCCAGATCCACCCGCACCTTACGCCGGTAGCCTTCCAGCTGAGTCAGCCCGTACTGCTCCGAGGTCATGTCCGTCGAGCCGCCCGAGGCCAACATGTTGATTTTGTACTTTTCCCGGATCTCCTGCACCCGGCGGTCCAGCTCGCTGACCTTCTTCTGCTGCTCCTCAAGGGAGGAGAGCAGCGCCCGCATCGCCTTCTCCGTCTCCTCGCGGCTGACGCGAATGCGCTGATCGCGGAACACTTCGGCAATCGTATCGGCCAGCACGGCCACTTCCTCGTTGGCGGAGTCCCTCGGCTCGGAGAGGTAGCCCTGAATCTCGATGAGGTTCGTGTCCCGGTACTGCTGAACCTTGATGCTGCGGCTCAACAGGCGGATCGTGCGGTCGAACCGCTCCTTCTCGGGCAACGCGCCGTAGCCGTAGGCGTTGCCGAGTTTCACATCCAGCGCCATCTTCCGGACCGTCTCCTCCAGGATCGGGCGGGACTGGATGATTTCGAATTGCGTCCGCATGAAATAGGGGTCGTAGCCCGTGGCGTGGCGCGTGAACACCTCCACGTCGGGCATCTCCTGCCGCACGGCGATAATCGTCGATGCCCGGTAGACCCTCGGCATCGAGTACGTGACCAGAATGCCCGTGAGCACCACCAGCAGGGAGACCGCGATGATGATCTCCTTCCGGGATCGGATCACCCGCCAGTAGTCGAGAAAGTGCAGTGTTTCCTGGTTGTCACTCATGCGGTGCTGCTCGCGGATTCGGGGACGCGGGCCCCCGGTCATCCAAAAAGCCCGCTGGCGGCACAGTGTCCGCCAGCGGGCCTGAATTGGTCATGCAGGCGCCTCAGCCGTATCAAAACTCCCGGCCAAAGATCAGTTTGGTCGTGTTCTTGGTGAAATCGTTGGACACCTCGGAGTCGCGCTCCTCGTAACTCTGAATCAGAGAGAGCCTCGTCTGCGGGGAGAGCTTGTACGCCAGCGTCAGATCGGCCGAATAGCGATCCTCGGTTCCACCACGATTAGCGGTCTCAAACTCCGCATCGGGCGTCGTGCCGGAAACGTAGTCCCCGTAGTCGCTGTAGCGGTACATGCCCGCCAGCCCCACCATCGTGCTTCCCGTCAGGTCGTATTCACAGGACAGCCGAAGCTCGGTGTATTCCTGGGACGCGTAGGGATACACATCGGCATCGCGCAGCGCGTGGGTCGCCTCGCCGCCGAAGCGCATCGACGGAATGGTGCGCCAGTTCGCCCAGGCGGTGGCGTAAGGGATGCCGTTGTCGTCGATACTGTCATCCTCAAAATCCTGTCCTTGCCAGCCAACCGCCGCCCCGGTGTTGAGACTGGCGCTGACCTTCTTCCCGAACCCCACGGCCAATACCACCGAATTGAAGTCACGCTGCAGGCCGATGCTGCTGTCGTACCCGAAATCGGAGTACCGGGCCAAGCCGTACACATCCAGCGTCGGGGACATATGCCGGGACAGCTTGCCCTCGGCGTCTGCGCGGGTCTCGTTGTTGTCGTCGGCGACGTCGTTATCGTCGTAGCTCTTGTCGCGATAGCCGCCGGTGAGGTCAGCCGACCAGGTCTGGGTCAGGTCGTACATCACGCCCGCTTCAGTGCGGCTCAAGATGTAGCTCATGTCGCCACGGGCCACGTTCCCCTGGTTGTCAACGGAGGAATCGTCGGTATAGTCGAGACGCTCGCGCACGAAGCCCGTCATCACGGGCGTGAAGCTGTGTTCCAGAGACAGCCCGGCTTCGTACCAGAACTCGTCCTCGTTCTGCGTCGGGCTGGGGTCGGTACGGTAGCGCCAGGACGGAGACACAAACACATCGAACAGCGTGCGATCCGGGTTGACGAACAGGTCAAACCGCGGCTTCACGTAAAGGTCAAACGTGTCCTGGGCAACCGAGTCGTCCTCAGAGTCCCTGTTGTCGGTGTAATCCGCCCGAAGGGAGAGCGACACCTTCCAAGGGCGCACGCCCGTGACGGGCTTGCCTTCCTCAGACCACGCCAGCCCGGCAACAAATGCGGCACACCACAAAAAACACACTACAACTTTCAGCCCTGTTCGCATGGCATCTCCTCCTGATACACGGCCCCATCCGTCGGGCCTAGCATGCCCACGGTTGGTTTACTATGTCGCCTTGCCCCACAGCCCGTCAACAGAAAAGGCGACACAGAAACGACAGAAAAGGCGGCGGCAGGCGCGCGGGTGCGTTTTCGCTTGTAACGGCCGATCCCGGGGCCCTAGGGTGGGCGCGTGAACGTGATCGTGGCGGGATCGGCCGGCTTCTGCTGGGGGGTTCGGCGGGCTGTGGAGAAAGTCCGCGCCGTGGCTTCCACAGCGTCCTCGACCGTCTATACGGATGGCCCCCTGATCCATAACCGCCAGATGATCGACCAACTGCGCCGCGAGGGCATCTCGGCCACCGACTCCCCCGCCGACGCGCTCGGGGGCACCCTCGTGATCCGGGCTCACGGAATCCCGCCGGACCGGCGCCGCGAGCTGGCGGCTGTGGCCCGCGAGCTGATCGACGCCACCTGCCCCGACGTCGCCCGGATCCAGGGCCTGATCCGCAGCCACGCGCGCAAGGGCTTCGACCTCGTGATCTACGGGGATGAAGGGCACGCCGAGGTCACCGGCCTGCTGGGGTATGCCGAAGGCCGCGGCCACGTGGTCGGCACTGACGCCGACGTGGACAGGCTGCCCGAGCTGAAGAAGGTCTGCCTCGTGTCGCAATCGACCCAGCTGCCGCGATCCTACACCGCCGTGGCAGAGCGCACGCGGGCACGGTTTCCCGGGGCCGTCGTGCTCGACACCATCTGCGAATCCACCAAGCGCCGACAGCAGGACCTGGAAGAACTGGCGACCCGCGTCGAGGCTCTGGTCGTCGTGGGCGGCGGACACAGCGCCAACACGCTGCGCCTGGTTGACCTTGCCCGCTCGCTGCGGCCGACCTTTCACATCGAAACCGCCGCCGACCTCTGCGACGCCCATTTCAAGGGATACTCGACTGTCGGCGTGACGGCGGGCGCGTCAACGCCTGAGTTCGTGATCGCCGAGGTGCGCACCCGACTGGAGGGGATCGGAAGGACACCTCCCTTGGCGTGATTTCTCATTTTTGGTAAAGATCTCAAATTGCGGTGATCTGCGGAGACCCTTTATGGTTGGGAATTTGCGGCGGATATGGGATGCGGTGAGGCCTGAGCGGTTCGGACGCTGTCAATCCTGCGGGCGAGGCATAATTCGTGCTTCTCGTTGCCCGCATGGGTTAGCGCCTGTCAGCCGTTGAGGCCCGAGACGGGGTTGGGGCAACGGCCCCTTAGTTGTGCTTGTGGGTCAGGTTGGAGTGTGTCATCATGCGCCGGTCAACGTACGGAGGTCAAATTATGAGAGGTTCGTCCTTGCCTTGGTGGTTCCATGCGATGCTCTGCGGTCTGCTCATGCTTCCATTCTTCGGATGCGAGGATGATGACACCAATGTGCCCGCGGTCTCCGACTACCAGTCCGTCGAACGCGGCGCGACGCAGCCGCCTGTCGAGACGAACGCCGTGAGCACCGTCGCGAGCCTGACGATCTCACCGACGACGGTCGAACTCGCCGGCGACGGCGACATGGCCTCGTTCACGGCCGCCGGCGGCACAAGCCCTTACAGCTGGTCGGTCACCGACGTATTCCGCGGCAGCGTGGTCGATTCCGGCGGATCCGGCGCGGCCTATCAGCGCAGCGCAGCCGGCGACAACACGGTGGTTGTTAAGGACAGCAAGGGGAAGAAGGCGTACGCCGTCGTTTCGCAGCCTTAAAGGAGGACTCCGCATTGAAATCCGCATTGCTCCCGAGCCGACTGCTCGCAACCGCGGCAGCCGCCGCGGTTGTGCTTTCATCCGCCGCCCCTGAGGCCG